>CAYTDJ010000151.1:0-6531 GCA_964436265.1 uncultured Chloracidobacterium sp.
ACTCCCGGAGGTCGAACTTTCACCTGTCCGCCATTTTGTTGTTACACGCAATGCAGGCGGCTTTACGCTCGGTGCATATGAAAACGGTAAACTCGCCGGTTATACGCTGAGTGTTCCTGCTTTCCTGCGCGGAGAGAGGGCGTTTTATTCGCACATGACCGGCGTTCGAAAGGAGTATCAAAGCCTGGGGCTGGGAGCCCGATTGAAATGGGCACAGCGTGACCGGGCACTCGCGGAGGGCGTGAAGTACATCAAGTGGACATTTGAGCCCGTAAAGGCTAGAAACGCTTATTTCAATCTCGAAAAACTTGGTGCGGAGATCAGGGAATATCAGCGAAATTTCTACGGGACCGACTATGCGGTTTCGGCGGAGAGCGGGAAACGGATCGGTTTGCAAAGCGACCGTTTGTTTGCAGAATGGCACCTCGAAAGTCCTAAAGTGTCCGCATTGGCGGCAGGCGAAAAATATGTCGAACCTCGTAAACCGTCCGTCGAAATCGAGATCATCAATGATTGGTCTTCACTCGTTGCCAGTGACCCGGCGGCGGGTTTGGAACTGCAGCTCCGGGTACGAACCGAATTCGAAGCCGCGATCGCGCAAGGATTGACCGCACGGGGATTTCGCCGCGACGTCGAACATCCCGCTTATTTGCTTTACAAAGATTAAAATGCCGCTTTTCGAGGTCGATGCAGATATCCGTAAGGCGAAAACGCTCGCCTCGGATTTCTACACAGATCCCGCTTATTTTGAGTATTCCAAAGAAAGGATCTTTTCGCGTTTCTGGCATTTTCTCGGAAGAAAGGATGAATTTGAAACTCTGAAACCCGTGAACCTGTTGCCGGGATTTCTCGACGAACCTTTCTTGCTTTCAAGAAGCGGTGAAACCGTTCGTTGCGTCTCGAATGTCTGCACGCACCGTGGAAAGATATTGGTGGAAGAACCTTGTAAGGCGAACTTGATCCGCTGCGGTTACCACGGCAGGCGGTTCTCGCTTGACGGCAGGTTCCTTTCGATGCCCGAGTTTGACGGAGTCGAGGGTTTTCCCAGTGATTCCGATGATCTGAAACAGATCCCGCTTGAGACGTGGAATGGATTTCTATTCGCGTCACTTGATCCTATCTCCGCATTTAGGGATCTGATATCTGATGCCGTCGAAAACCTGACTGTCTTGCATACCAAAGAAGTTCGGTTTTTAGCGAAACGTGAATATGAAGTGAATGCCCACTGGGCACTGTACTGTGAAAATTACCTTGAGGGATTTCACATACCTTATGTTCACAAGGCATTGAACGAGGTGGTGGATTACGGCACGTATTCGACCGAAACGTTTCGTTATTCGAGCCTTCAAACCGGATATGACGACGCCGGAAATGTTGCCGCCGAATACTTGTTCGTGTTCCCTAATTTGATGTTCAATTTTTATCCGTGGGGTATTTCAGTAAATATGGTCCGTCCAATAACTCAATCGAGGACCATAGTTGAATTTCTAACGTATGTTTCCGACGAGAGACTCATGAATGAAGGCGCGGGGGCTGACCTGCATGGGGTCGAAATGGAAGACGAGGCGGTGGTCGAGAGCGTCCAGAAAGGCATTCGTTCCAGGTTTTACAAACACGGCCGCTATTCGCCGACAAGAGAGCAGGGGACGCATCATTTTCATAGGCTAATTTCGGAATTTTTAGGATGAGTTCGAAAGTAGAAAAAGAGATCGAAACGCTGCGCGCCGAGATCGAACATCACAACGAGCTTTATTACCAAAAGGCTGAGCCGGAAATATCGGATTTCGAATTCGATATGTTGCTCGAACGCCTTCGGGCGCTCGAAGCCGAAAATCCGGAACTGATAACTCCGGACAGCCCGACGCAGCGCGTGGGCGGAAAAGCCGACAGCCTGCGGCCATTCACGCACACCGTACCGCTTATGTCGCTAGATAACTCATATGATCTCAATGAGTTAAAGGCATTTACCGAGCGTTGCGAGAGGCTCGCCGAGGGCCGAAGATTAGAGTATGTGGCCGAGCTTAAGATCGACGGGCTCAGTGTTTCGCTCCATTACGAAAATGCGATCCTGACCGTCGGGGCAACAAGAGGTGACGGGCAAACGGGCGATGAGGTCACACAAAACGTAAGAACGATAAAGTCGGTGCCGCTGCGCCTGAAAAAGGACAGGCCGGAACATGCCGAGGTGCGCGGCGAGGTATTTCTCTCACGTTCGCAATTTGACCGCATCAATGCCGAATTGGAGATGCAGGGCGAGAAGACATTCGCCAATCCGAGAAACTGTGCCTCAGGGACACTGCGAATGCTCGATTCGCAGATCGTGGCATCAAGGCGTCTCGACATGTTTCCGTATGACCTCTTTTCCGGGAATCAGAAAATGTTCGAGACCCACTGGGAGAACTTTGAATGGCTAAAGCAGAATGGGTTCAACGTCAACCCGAATCGTGCCCTTTGCGTTAATTTCGACCAGCTTACCGAGTTCGTGAATGAGATGGAGTCGATCCGTGATTCACTCGACTACGATATCGACGGCGTTGTCGTAAAGGTAAATTCGACCTCACTGCAGCAAGAGTTTGGTGCAACGACAAAAGCGCCTCGCTGGGCGATCGCCTATAAATATCCGGCGCGAAAGGCGACCACGAAATTACTTGCTATAACGGTTCAAGTCGGCCGTACGGGCGCGCTAACGCCGGTTGCGAATCTAGAACCGGTTCTGCTCGCTGGCACGACTGTCGCGCGGGCGTCCCTCCATAACGAGGACGAGATAAAACGGCTCGGGATCCGAATCGGCGATACGGTCGAGATCGAAAAGAGCGGCGAGATCATCCCCCAGGTGCTTGGTGTCGTCGAATCAAAGCGTGATGGCAGCGAAACGGAGTTCGAGTTTCCGTCAAAATGTCCGGTGTGCGATTGGGACGCCGTTCGGCCGGACGGTGAAGCGGTTCGTCGGTGTACCAATCCTGATTGTCCGGCAAAGAACAAAGCGAGAATACAGTACTTTGCCTCGCGAAAGGCAATGGATATCGAAGGGCTGGGAGAGGTGCTGGTCGAAACGCTCGTCGATAGGGGGATGGTTCGCGATGTTGCAGATCTCTATTTGCTGACAGTAGATCAGATCGCCAGTCTTGATCGAATGGCTGAGAAGTCTGGGATGAACCTGATCGATCAGATCGCGGCGAGCAAGGCCCGCGGATTGCAGAGATTACTCTACGGCATCGACATCCGACACGTTGGCGAACGTTACGCAAAGATCCTAGCCAAACACTTTCGGAGCATCGACCGTCTTGCCGGAGCGTCGGTTGAAGAACTAGACGATATCCCGGAGATAGGTCTCGCGGTCGCCGAGAGCGTGCACGATTGGTTTCGCGATGCGAAAAATATCGACCTAATAGATCGATTACGCGCAGCGGGCGTTCAGATGGAAATGGACGCGGCCTCCACCGCAGCACTCGATGAGCGGTTTGTCGGAAAGACATTTGTGCTCACAGGCAAACTAGAAAACTACACTCGCGACGAAGCCGCAAAACTCATCGAAGATCGAGGGGGACGAGTGTCGTCATCCGTCAGTAAAAAGACCGATTACGTGGTTGCAGGAGAAGATGCGGGATCAAAACTCACAAAAGCCGAAAGTTTAGGCGTCGCAATTCTGAATGAAGAAGAGTTTCGGGCTATGATTAGTTAGTTGGAGATAATATGAGCGACTTTTTTACAGCTGGAATTTCTGATGCAGATCCATTGGTAAGCAACGCAATAGATGCTGAGGTCCGAAGGCAGACAAATGGACTCGAACTTATCGCGTCGGAGAACTTTGTTTCCGAAGCGGTGCTGCAGACCATGGGGACGGTCTTTACGAATAAGTACGCCGAAGGCTATCCGGCAAAGAGATACTATGGCGGATGTGAATTTGCCGATGTTGTGGAGAACTTAGCGATCGACCGCGCTAAAGAGATCTTTGGTGCCGAGCACGCGAACGTCCAACCACACAGCGGCGCGCAGGCAAATATGGCTGTGTTGATGACCGCTCTCGACCACGGCGACACCATTCTTGGGATGAATCTCTCGCATGGAGGCCACCTGACTCATGGACATCCGTTGAATTTCTCCGGGATCAACTATAAGGTCGCCGATTACGGTGTCAGAAAAGACACAGAGACGATCGACTACGACGAATTGCAGAAGAAAGCGGAAGAGTCACGCCCAAAACTGCTAATATGCGGTGCCTCGGCATACCCGCGAACTATCGATTTTGCACGCATTGGGGAGATCGCCCGAAGTGTCGGTGCAAAGGTAATGGCGGACATCGCTCATATTGCGGGCCTGGTTGCCGCAGGACTGCATCCGTCGCCCGTGCCCCATTGTGAATTTGTTACAACGACAACGCACAAGACGCTTCGCGGCCCAAGAGGCGGATTGATCCTATGTCGAGAAGAATTTGCGGCAGATATCAATAGGAGCGTTTTCCCCGGAGTTCAGGGGGGACCTCTCATCCATATCATTGCCGCCAAGGCCGTAGCATTCGGCGAGGCTCTTAAACCCGAATTCAAGACCTATCAGCAGCAGATCATCGACAACGCGAAAGTCCTTGCCAAGACCCTCGCGGATTCGGGGCTGCGAATAGTCTCCGGCGGCACCGACAATCACCTGATGCTGGTTGATGTTTTTATGGACGGCAAAGGTATTACTGGAAAGGCCGCGGAAAAGGCATTGGACGAGGTGCACATAACGGTAAACAAAAACACCATTCCGTTCGACACTCAGAAACCGTTCGTTGCGTCAGGGATCAGGATCGGGACTCCGGCGTTGACGACCCGCGGAATGAAGGAGCCTGAAATGGAAGCGATAGGCAGGATGATCGCCGCCATCGTGCATGAACCGGAATCGGAAGAGGTGAAGGCACGGGTTCGGAATGAGGTATTGGAGATCACCTCCCGGTTTCCGATGTATCCGGCCCGTTTGAAGCCCGAACAGAGTGAAGCATTAACCGCAAACTAGAGGTTTGAACCAATAAAGAAGCACGAGAGAAGTTGGACGTCTCTCGTGCTCAAATTTTATGTGGGTGATTCACTCTCCCCGAGGGTCGAATTCAGATTCGAACTGCTCGAGAACATCGCGAGCTTCCTCCGAATCGAACTCAAATGCTTTTTGTTCCAGAGCATTTGCCGCTATTTCCTGATATAGCGGATCGTCAAGAAGCGGTATTAATAGGTCTATCGGCAGCATCGCCAGGGTATCGTAGGCGATAGCCCGGATCTGCGGCATATCGGTCTGACGAACGATCTCCGCGATCTCGCCGGCGGAGAAACGTTCCGCCAGACGGTCTGCGAGAGCATCCAGCTTATTGTAATCGTGTTTTTTGATCGCCCGCTCGGCCAGCTGGATAAACACTTCAGCGGAACCGCTTTGAGATTCGAGAACGCGAACGCACGTGTCCGCCAATGCCGATATTTCGACAAGTACTCCTTTCTCCTCGTCAGAAGCCGGATTTTTCGATTGCTCGTCTAGGGCAGAGAGCAGGCGGCTGAGTTCCCAATCCGCGTGTGCATCGTAGGAGTATCTCTGCAGGGGCGTGGATGCCGGAACCGCCTTCGATTGAAGCGCTCCGACCAACATCTTTCTTGTCTCCGGCCGTAACCCTTCCCAAATACTGGCTACTCGCGGGCCGAGATCTTTGATCATCATTTCAATAGGTTAAAGTTTGCAGTCAACACGCGCGGTTGTCAAGGAAATCGGAAACGCACTACATGCTGATCGCTAATGAGATGTTTCAGGACGCTTGGTGTGTTCGATCATTTGTGTTTCGACGGCCTTCAAACGCGATTCGCGATCATCATCCTCGACGTCGTCCGAAATGACTTCGACCAAGGCGTAAGGTGACGCTGAAAGCTGACGGAGTTCCCACGCCTCTCGGTCAGGCTGAGAACGTCGTGAAAACCAAAGTGCACACAATTTACTGATCCGCACATCGGCATCAGCCAGAATCTCGGCGACCTTTGGATCGGAGACAATGTCTTTAGAATCTACCAACACTCTCCGCAATTTCCATCCATGGCCGGCATATTGCGCGACGATATCTCTAATTGAGTCCGCATCGACCATAAAGTTTCCTATTTGTTCGCCGGTCTTGCGTTCGCGGCCGGAGGATTATTCAGGTTTGCGGGGATCTGACCGTTCTGGACACTCTTGTTTCCCGAGATGGCATTGATCGCCTCCTGGTCAATTACGCTCTTTCCTTTGCCGGGCGATCTGTAGGTGCCGCTAAAAAGCTCGCCGATCGCTAGTTTCCAACCGTCAGACTCCCTTATGAAAGGAAGGTCTTCCCATCGATTCTCGCCGCTGTTCCAAACCTCGATCGCGCCCATATCGTCTTTTATTCGTTCGTCGCGTATTTCGGGAAGCTGATCCGAAAAGGTTGACGAGGTAAAACCATTTGAAAACACCTTTTCTAATGGAACGTTTTGTCGAGCTGCGACCGCTTTCGCAAATTCTTTTGTCTTGGCTGAAAACTCGTTCTTTATCGCCTCGACATCCTTC
>CAYTDJ010000152.1:0-6523 GCA_964436265.1 uncultured Chloracidobacterium sp.
ACCGGCCTCGGTGGATTCGGATCGATCGGCGGTGTTCGCGATCCCAGAACTATGCAGTTTGCGGCGAAGTTCAGCTTCTAAACAAGGATTGATTTTCCTTGGCCCGCGTTCCGTTATCGGGACGCGGGCTTTTTTGTCTGATAAAATCTTGTGTAAATGAGTTCATTGATCCTGAGTAACGCAAAGATCGCGGGATACGACGAGGTTGTTTCTGTCGTCGTCGAAAACGGCCTCATCGAACGCCTCGAGCCTGCGGAAGCCGCCGACGGCAAAGTTCTTGATTGTTCGGGCCTGACACTGTTTCCAGGTTTCATCGATGTGCACAACCACGGTGCGGTCGGCGTTGACGTAAACGCAGCGGATGTCGACGGGCTTGTCGAGATAGCAAAGTTCCTTGCCACTGAAGGCGTCACCGGCTGGCTTCCGACATTGGTGCCCGATTCTGACGATACTTATCGGCGGGTTATCACGGCTATCGACCGTCTAATGGAGATTCAGTCCGGGTTGCCGATCGCACAGGCTTTAGGTGTTCACTACGAAGGCGTATTTGCAAACGAGAAGATGTGCGGCGCATTGCGGCCTGAATACTTTAAGAGGTTTTCGGGCACCGAGATTGCCGACATTCCGACGTTGAAAGATGGCGTGCACATGACCACGTTTGCGCCCGAGATCGAAGGAGGTGTCGAGCTCGCTGCCGAACTGACCCGCCGCGGATGGATCGCGTCCATTGGCCATACGCGTGCCGACGTCGATACGCTCGAACGTGCTTTTGCCGCCGGGGCAAGACATTTCACACATTTCTTTAATGCTATGACCGGCATACATCATCGCGATATAGGCGTTGCCGGCTGGGCACTGACCAACCCCGATGTGACGTTTGACATCATCGCCGACGGCATCCACGTCCATCCGCGAATGCTCGATCTGGCATGTAGGAAAAAGTCGCCGGACAAAGTGCTGCTCATCAGCGACTCGGTTGCGCCGACCGGCCTCGGCGACGGCGAGTTTGAGCTTTGGGGTGAGACGATCACAGTAGAAGACCGCAGGACGCGAAACGAACGCGGCAGTATCGCCGGTTCGGTCATAACGATGCATGACGCGGTACTTGGTATGCGTTCCATTGGGTTTACGAGCGGCGAGACGGCGAAAATGGCTTCGACCAATCCTGCACGGCTACTCGGCGTTTCGTCGTCCAGAGGTTCGATCGAACCGGGAAAGCGTGCCGACATCGCGGCCTTTGACGCTGACGGGACCATCAAATTCACGATGGTCGGAGGCCGGCTAGTTCAAGGACCATAAGCGCTAGTTTCTTGCGCCATTGTTGCGCCACGTGCGCCACGTGCGCCGGCGCAAACATGGCGCAAGAAAGCCCGGAGTCTTTCAACGTCCGGGCCTTCGTTCTGCTTCCCCGAGATCGTCAGTTCTCTACCGGCTGCTCGACACCAGGTCCTTTGTCGAATCCTGAGTGCGGGCGGCCCCGATGGCCCCTACGGTCGCCGAAGCCTTTGAAACCGTCGGGTCCCTTGTCCCTAATCTCCGCGAACTTTGCCTTCTGTTCGTCGGTCAGAAGCGCATAGATCTGCGACATTGTCCTCTGGCGTTCGACGATCATCTGCGCGTGCAGGCTGCCCTGTTCGTTTGCTATCGCCGTCACGGCTGCTTCGTCGAAAGCCCCCGCCTTTGTCGCTTCTTTCAATTTGTCGCGGTTTGCTTTCAGGGCTTCGAAGACCGGCTTCAACTTTTCATGGCTTGCGACCATGATCTGCTTTACTTGGGCCTTTTGTTCGTCGGAAAGATCTAACCCGCGGAAAGGCATTCCCATTCCTGGTCCGCCCATGGCTCCGTGCTTGCCTCCAAATCCGCCCCGCTGCGCGACCACGAATATCGCTGCCAAACCAAGCACTGCCACTATCAATACTGCTATCGTTGCCTTTTTCATTTTTAACTCCCTTGTTCTAATACCTATTTTCCAACGTCCGTTTGCGGACCTACATAAACCAGTACGCCTGCTGGTGGAGGCCGAATGTAGGGGAATTGTTAACTTCTGTAAATAAATGTAAACCTCGTGTTTATCGGCATTTTTTGGCGTAGAATGCTATTCAGAGATGAACAAGGTTTTGATCATTGACGACGACGAGGATCTTTGCGAACTCGTGTCCGAATATTTGACCGTTGAAGGTTTCGATACTTCGGTGGTCCATGACGGACGAAGCGGGTTGGAGGCCGCGCGTACCGGAAAGTATGACCTGGCGATCCTCGACGTGATGCTCCCTAAAATGAATGGTTTCGAGGTGCTCAAAAATCTTCGTACCGATTCCTCGCTGCCGGTTCTTATGCTTACCGCTCGCGGCGATGATATGGAACGGATCGTCGGGCTTGAATCCGGTGCTGACGATTATTTGCCGAAGCCATTCAATCCCCGTGAACTTGTTGCCCGTCTAAGGGCGATTCTCCGCCGCTCCGCGACCGATGGCACAGAAAGGACATCTGAAAAGATAAACGTTGACGACATCGAGTTGTCTGAGGCATCAAGGACCGCAAAGCTAAACGGAGACGAAGTGATCCTCACATCTGTTGAGTTTGATCTTCTGAAGCATTTG
Organism: uncultured Chloracidobacterium sp.; assembly: GCA_964436265.1. Classification (GTDB taxonomy): domain Bacteria; phylum Acidobacteriota; class Blastocatellia; order Pyrinomonadales; family Pyrinomonadaceae; genus OLB17. The sequence goes on from CAYTDJ010000152.1 coordinate 2,601, forward strand.
CTGCTTGAGGCCGGGAAGATAATCAAGAAAGAGGACCTCAGCGTTCGGGTGCTCGACAGAGAACTCTCGCCCTACGATCGCAGCCTTGATATGCACATCTCGAACCTTCGTAAAAAGCTTGGACTTAGGCCCGATGGCAGCGACAGGATCAAGACCGTGCGGTCCGTCGGATATATTTACACGTTAGTATGAAACTCTTCCTCAAGATCTTTCTTTGGTTCCTTGCGGCGGTTGCGGTCAGTAATGCCGTGATCTATTTCGTCACACGTACATTCCAGACCGAGCCTTTGATCAGCCGGTTTCAGCGTTCAACGCGAAACCAGATGAACATATACGGCGGGACGGCCACACAGATCGCACGAGCTGAAGGTACGGAAGGCCTCAATACCTACCTAACGCGTCTCCAGGGTCAGGACTCTACCCGCAAGGTCGTACTTGTAGGCGGAGACGGGAAGGTCTGGTTCGGTTCTGAAAATGAAATTGTCGACGTTAGCGAGATCGTCAGACAGACAATAGAAGCAGGCGAGGTCCAAACTGACTTTACCACTGAGGAACGTTCACTCGGGGCGTCGCCCGTGGATTTTCCCGACGGCAAGCGACTCGCTCTCGTTTTTCAATGGGAACGCGGGACGCCGCCATCGCTGTTTTGGGGGTCGACCCTTGCCTACATGCGTCTCGGAGGTCTTCTTCTCACCGGTGTGATACTTTGTTGGATGCTCGCGCTTTATCTGACATCGCCGATCCGAAAGCTTCGTGAGGCGACCAACAAATTTGCCGGCGGCGATCTGACCACACGTGTTGCTGAAAAGGTCGGACGACGCCGCGACGAGATATCCGATCTTGCTCGCGACTTTGACTCGATGGCCGAACGCATCGAATCGCTTGTTATGTCTCAGCAGCGACTCAATCGAGACATCTCGCACGAACTGCGTTCGCCGCTCGCCCGTATGAACGTTGCTCTGGAGATGGCACGGCAGAGAGCTACTCCGGAGACCATGCCGCAGCTCACACGTATTGAAAATGAGTCATTCCGATTGAATGAGATGATCTCTCGGCTTCTCACGCTTTCAAAACTTGAGACCGGCTCCCAAGACTTCGACAGGCACGAACTGAACCTAAAAGGCCTGGTCGAACAGATCGCTTCAGATGCCGATTTCGAAGCGAAAGCAAGAAACCGATCAGTAAGAGTCGTTCGAGCCGACGATTGCCGCGTGATCGGCAGCGAAAACCTTCTTCACAGCGCGATCGAGAATATTCTCAGAAACGCGGTCCGCTATACAAAGGAGGGGACCGCCGTCGAGGTATCACTGTCCAATGGCAATGGCCGCGCTGTGGTAACCATCGCTGATCATGGCGAAGGAGTTCCCGAGGTGGAACTGAAGAATCTCTTCAAGCCTTTTTATCGAGTGGAAGAGGCCAGGGATCGCGGTTCGGGCGGAACCGGACTCGGACTTGCGATCGCCGAACAGGCAGTAAAGCTGCATAAGGGAACCATATCTGCGAAGAACACCGCAGACGGCCTTGAGGTCGAGATCGTTCTGGCGGCAATGCCTAAGAACGGAAACGGGTTAGTCTAAGGTTCTTGGCTCTTCAATCGCGCGTCAGCGAACGATTTGATCGAAAGTATAACGAACAGAAGGCAGACGAGAGCCATTGAGACTTGAGAAACGACGGCCGCGCTGTAACTGATCTCGCTGATCTTCATCAATAACCTTCCGGCCGTAAGTATGAATCCCAACAGCGCTATAAGTACCGCAACGTGCATCAGGTGCTTACGGAGAGATTCCTTCATCCTGGCGAAAACACCGAGTAAAACGAGCACGAGTCCAAACGCAGCCGGGATCAAAGCGGTGAAACTCGGATGTCCCGATAAATGGCTGTTAGCGTAGCCCACGACCCCGATCAATAATAGAAGTACTCCGCAGACGATTGCCGTTGATGTCATCGATCGCTCCAAGTTCCTTGCCTTAAAATAATCTAACAAATTTGCCGCCGAACGCGAAGTACGGCGGCATATCAATAAATGCTATTTTGTCGATCACGCCATTACGGAAGCTTATTGATCCAGTCCAGCAGTTTTGCCGCCCGAGCCGGGTCAAGAGCCTTTAGAACAACGTAGTTTTCGTTTGCCATTGCTTTGTTCTTTAGGTTGTAATACGCCAGGCCAAGGCCGTAGTAGCCGTCAGGATTTTTTGGTTCCAATTCGATCACCTTTTTGTATGACACGATCGCCAACTCGTTCTGTCGGGAATTGAGGTACGCGTCCGCCAGATAGTAATGAGCCAGTGCATATTTCGGCGAGACTTCAGCGGCTTTCTTGTAATAAGGGATCGACTCGGTCCATTTGTTTTGGTTGTAATACGCATTGCCGAGTCCAATATACGCATCGGCATAATTGGGAGAAAGCCGGATCGCTTCATTGAACGAGACTATGGCTTTGTCGTAATTCTTCACTGCTTCATACTCATCGCCCAGCAGTTTATGTGCCGCGGCAAGGTCGGGCTTATACCTTACCGCCGCTTCAAGGTACTTTATCGCCATCTCCGGGTTCTTTCGATCAGAATAGATCTTCGCAAGTTCGTATTGGGCATATCCATTTGTTATTCCAAGATCGATAGCTGTCTGGAGAGACTTTGCCGCGTCCTCTGTCCTATTCAGTGCGTTATAGCTAAGGGCCAATCTATAATGAACTGTCGCGCTCTTGGGATCGATAGCGATGGAACGCTGAAACGCCTCCATCGAGGCCTTGTAATTCTTCTGCCGGTAATGGGCCACTCCGAGCTCAAACAGTGCGTTCGAGTTGTTCGGTTCATATTCAAGGGCCTTCATATACGCGGCGATCGCTTCGTTGTAACGGTCTAAATAATCGAGCGCATTACCGAGTTGCACGTGCGCTCGGACATAGTCCGGTTTTATACGTAATGCGCTTTGAAACGCAGGTATCGCCTCCTTATAACGCTCAAGATTGTAGTTACAGAGGCCGAGGTTGTAATACGCCGCATAATTCTGCGACGACATTGCGACCACGCGACTAAAGGTGCTTATACACTGCTCGTACTGTTTTGCGTCAAACTGAGCGAGGCCGGTCTTGAATAATTCATCCGCGGTCTGAGCCTGAACCGAAACGGTCCCGATCAAAAGTGCGAACAAAATCGATGCTTTTCTGAAGAGTCTCATGGTCTTATGTTCCTCAACTTAATTTCCGTTACTTTTGTAACGATAAGATTATCGCAGACGCGTACTTGCCGCCGCGATAAATGCGTTGGGTCGCTTTTTGAAAATCTGCCTGTGACGCCTGTTTATAATTAGGCACATACTTTTGCGGGTTCCGGGCCACGAGTGGGAACCACGTACTCTGTATTTGTACCATTATCCTGTGTCCTTTCTTGAAAGTATGTACCACGCCCGGCATCTTGAATGGCAGATATGTCGGCTGGTTTGGCACAAGGGCTTCGGGCTTTTCAAAGCTGCTTCGGAAACGTGCCGGCATAGGCTCGCCGCGAAGAAGCATCTGGTAACCGCCCGGTTGAAATACGCTCCACGCAGAGCTCTGCGGCGGAAAAACACCGGCGGGGAATCGGTAGTCGTCCGGGAAAACGTCTATAAGTTTTACGACGAAATCCGAATCCGTACCGCTTGAAGATACATATAGTGTCGGCTTGATATCACCCGCGACCGTCACATCTTCCTTCAGCGGTTCCGTTTGATACACAAGAACGTCTGGCCGAGTTGAGGCAAAACGCTGATCTTCAGTCATGAAATCACGCGGGTAGTTTCGCGTGATCTTCTGGGTGTAGGGAATCGGATTCATTGGGTCTGAAACATATTCGTCACTGCCCGCGGAAGCCGGTTTAGTTAACGATAGTGTGCCGTTTGCCGCGATGTACAATGCTGTGTCCTTGCCCGTTGTCGGTTCGTACGTA
>CAYTDJ010000153.1:0-4578 GCA_964436265.1 uncultured Chloracidobacterium sp.
CGACCTACAAAGGTTCCGATCACACACGCGAGTACGCACCGCTTCTTGTTTATGGAAAAACCGCAAAACCAGGTGTAGATCTCGGTACCCGCGGCTCGCTCTCGGATATTGGGCAGACTATCGCTGACAATTTCGGTTTGAATCTTGTTGCTGGAGATAGTTTTTTAGCCGATTTGAGCTAGAATATTTAAGTTTTCTCGACTTGCGAACCCATAAAAACTAGCAAATAGCTGTTTGCTGAATGCTAACAGCCGATTTTCGTCTATCTAAAAGAGGAACCGACTATGAGATCTGTTGCCCCCGTCGTTCTGATTCTGTGTGTAATTGCATCTGCCGTTTCTGCCCAATCTGTTGATGCATATAACGAACCGCCGTCGCGACTGAGGGGGATGATCGATAAGTATGAAGAGGATTACGGAAGCCTCAATCGCTTCTACACGGCGTTTACGTCGGCGAATCGGGCAAACCGGTTGCGAGAGCTGTATCGCGAATATCTTACTGCGTTGGACCGGCAGAATTTCGATTCCCTTAATCACGACGAGCAGGTCGATTATTTACTGTTCAGGAATTATCTTGATCACGAATTGAAGGAACTGGCACGCGGCGAAGCTCAGTTTGCCGAAATGGCTCCGCTGATGACGTTCGCCAAGACGATCAGCGATCTTGAGGACGCAAGGCGCCGATTGGAGTTTGTGGATGCGGCAAAGTCGGCGGCACTGCTTAATGAGCTTGCGAAACAGATCGCGGCCACACAAAGGTCATTTGACGGTCCAAATGCTCAGAAGCCGAAACGCACGGTTGCGAATCGGGCAGCCAGGACGGTTGACGGCCTGCGGCGGAACTTGCGTGCCTGGTACACCTTTTACAACGCTTACGATCCAAATTTCACGTGGTGGTGCGAATCGCCATACAAAGCCGCAGATGATGCTCTTGGCAAATACGTAAACTTCATTAGTGAGAAACTGGTCGGGATAAGAGCTGATGACCGCGTGACGATCATTGGCGATCCTATCGGCCGCGATGCGCTGATCGAAGAACTTCAGTTCGAGATGATCCCGTACACTCCGGAAGAATTGATCGAGATCGCAAACAAGGAATTTGACTGGTGCATTGCGGAGTTCAAGAAAGCGTCGCACGAAATGGGTTACGGCGATGACTATATGAAGGCGATCGAAGCCGTAAAACAGAAATATGTCGAACCAGGCAAGCAGCCAGAGTTGATCAGAAATCTCGCTCGCGAAGCGATCGATTACGTGAAGAAAAACGATCTTGTGACGGTTCCGAAAGTCGCGGAAGAATCGTGGCGCATGGAAATGATGACGCCCGAACGGCAGCTTGTCGCGCCGTTCTTTCTCGGCGGCGAAACGATCCTTGTTTCTTATCCGACCGATGGAATGACGCACGAGCAAAAGATGATGTCGATGCGCGGAAACAATCCACATTTCTCTCGTGCGACCGTTCAGCATGAACTGATACCCGGCCATCATTTGCAAGGATTCATGAACCGCCGCTACCGGCCCTACCGCGGATTGTTCAGAACGCCGTTTTGGACCGAGGGCTGGGCGCTTTACTGGGAGTTTCAGCTTTGGGACCGCGGATTTTTCAAGACACCGGAAGATAAGATCGGAGCGTTATTCTGGCGTTCGCATCGTGCGGCCCGGATCATTTTCTCGTTGAATTTTCATCTCGGAAACTGGTCGCCCGAACAGTGCGTTGATCTGTTGGTCAATAAGGTCGGGCACGAGCGGGACAATGCCCTGGCCGAGGTTCGAAGGTCGTTCTCCGGTGATTACGGGCCGCTTTATCAGATGGCCTATATGATGGGCGGACTGCAGTTTTATACACTTCATCGTGACCTTGTCGGTTCAAAGAAGTTGACCGACAGGCAGTTTCACGATGCGATCCTGAAAGAAGGCGGGATTCCGGTCGAAATGGTACGGGCGATATTGACGAACCAAAAGCTGACTAAGGACCAAAAGACGAACTGGAGATACTATCCCGGACTCAAAAACTAATTTCGTTCTCGCTGCGTAATAGACAACAATGATAATTCAACTTAGACGATCACCAATGATCGCCGCGATCATACTCGCGGCGAATCTTTTTGCCATCGGACAGACCGCAAAGAAGTCGGCGATCGACGAACGAAACGTTCGTGCCGAAATGCAATTTCTTGCCGGTGACGCACTTCAGGGTCGTGGCAGCGGCACTCAGTTCGAACGAATTGCGGCCGAATACATCGGATCTCAGTTCATGCAATTTGGTCTTGAACCCGCTGGAGAGAACGGGTCTGATGGTAGGCCTACATTTATTCAGACCGTGACGATAAATCGTAATAGTTTTGCCGGCAATCCTTCGGTCAAGGTCGGCGGATCAACGTTTGAACATGGAAAGGAAATGGTCGTAATGCGAACCAACTCAGGGTCCGCGACAGGTCCTTTGCAAAAGATCGCTCAAGGGGAGAAGCCAAACGATGGAGCGGCGGTCTTTGTAAAGCCGAAGCAAGAAGACGATCCGCGAGCGGTCATGCAGTCGCTGCAATCGCTTTTGTCGTCAGGTGCGTCGATCGTGATGGTGGAAGAAACTCCGCAATGGAGGGCAAACTGGGCGAATTTTGCGGGGCGACGTATTGGTTTTACGGGCGGTGCGGCCAAACCGGCAGTTATGGTGATACTTAGCCTTGAAGCTGCCGCCGTTGTCGAAAAAATGGAAAGCGGGACAAAGGTCGAGTTCGGCGGGACGCTTGCGCCGGTTCAGGCCAACTACACGTGGAACGCGATCGGGAAACTTACGGGAAGCGATAGGACACTGGCGTCAGAGGTGGTCGTGCTTAGCTCGCACCTCGATCATTTGGGGGTTCGAGAAAACAACCAGGGTGCAGACAAGATCTTTAACGGAGCGGACGACGACGCTTCCGGATCGGTTGCGGTCATGGAACTAGCCAGGGTTCTCGCTTCTGGTAAACGACCGAAGCGAACGGTCTATTTCGTTTGTTTCGGCAGCGAGGAGGCCGGCGGCTACGGCTCGAATTATTTTGCAGACAATCTTCCGTTTCCTAAAGAGAAGTTCGTTGCAAATCTTCAGTTCGAAATGATCGGAAGGCCGGATGCGAAAGTTAAGCCGGAGGAACTGTGGTTAACCGGTTATGAACGCTCGAACCTGGGGCCTGAACTCGCCAAACGAGGAGCCAAGCTCGTCCAAGATCCACACCCTGAAGAGAATTTCTTTCAACGATCAGATAACTACACTCTTGCGCGTCGCGGGATAGTGGCTCACACCGTCTCGAGTTTCGGGCTGCACACGGATTATCACCGGGCCAGCGACGAATTAAAGACCATCGATTTTGTCCATATGACACGGTCGATAAACTCGATGGTTAGGCCAGTTCAATGGCTGTTGAACTCTACGTTTTCGCCTGCGTGGGTAGCGGGCAAGCAGCCATGATCATTTGGCTGTACGATAGCCAAGAAATGTAAACGGTAAGTAACAGAGAAATCCAGCGATCGTCACCCAGATCGGATGCGAGATCTGGGTGATCGTGTATGCCCAACCGCACGTGCCGATCAATCCCATTACAAGCGGCAGCAGCATCGAATCCCATTTCGAGATCACCTTCATTAGGTAACCCGAACTAAACGATCCTACGATGTAACTGACCAGCAGTCCTAGGAATGAGCCTGTCGGCATTGACGAAACATATGCCTGCATCGCTTCCGGACTGTTGAGTGTCTCAGGCTTAGGCATACCGAAAATAAGACCGTTGATCACCTGAACAATTGTCACAACGATAATGAATGTAAGAAACCCGGCGATAAGGGCGAGGATCTTTCGGACCATTTGATTCTCCTTTTTTGATTGGCGGAAATATTTGGCGCGTAGTACGGAATGGTTATAACAAAACTCTTCAGGGCTGACAAACCATGTTTGATTGCCTAAGCTTACATTATGAAGATGCTGATCGTCATTGTCTTGTTTGGTTTGCTCGCTGTTTGCGAACGGCCACCGTCAGGGAATTCTGATCATTCGGCGCATGACCACGCAAACGCGAACGTGAATGAAAGGACTATGGACCATTCGAAAATGGAGTCTTCGCCCGGAGCCGCATCCGCACCGCAGGAATTGCAGTTCATCGACACGATGATCGCCCATCACGAGGGAGCGATCGAAATGGCATTGCTCGTAAATAACCGTTCCCGTCGGCCCGAAATGCAGGAACTTGCAGAAGGGATCCTCGACGCCCAGCGTGGCGAGGTCGATAAGATGCGGGAGTGGCGAAAAAAATGGTTCGGGGACGCGAAACCGGCGGTGAATTTGGATCTACCGGGTATGCACTCAGGAATGTCCGGCATGGACCTCAATAAACTCGAACTGCTAAAGGCGAATGAGTTCGACGTTGAGTTTCTGAAGCAGATGATCCCGCATCATGAGGGGGCGATTGAGATGGCAAAAGCATTAAGCCCGGCTGATAAATACCCCGAACTGATCGAACTTCGTGAGGCGATCATAAGGACACAGACGGCCGAGATCGCAAAAATGAAGGCATGGTTGATGGTTTGGTCAGTGAGTAAGTAAGTAAGT
>CAYTDJ010000153.1:4678-6490 GCA_964436265.1 uncultured Chloracidobacterium sp.
GCATCAGCCGCGTTTGAAAAGATCTGCATCACGACGTCCCGATTTCGAGCTAGCTTCTTTCCGAGTTCGTTTATTTCTTCGTGGTTGTGTCGATCAATGAATGCTATCTTACGTCCGGGAAGTAGTGCTCCAACATGGTCGGCCATATGCAGCATATCTGTCGGACCGACCGATTCTGGAAAATCCTTTTCGATCAATATCCTCCTGCAGTCCAGTTCAAAACATTTTCCCGCGATATCATTCCAATATGCTGAAGCGATCGTCGCGGTCAGTCGATCACCGGATGCAAGCGCATATAAATACCCATCGCGTTCCTCAAGCTTAAGGTTGTAGCCCTTTTCCATCTCCATCAGTTGATGTTCCGCAATAATATAAAGTTTTTGTCAATTTGCCAAGATTTGGTCGAAGCTAGCATTTAAAGGTGTGTCCTGTATTGAAGTAGTACATTTCACGTTCTCTTTCCTAACACAAGCCCTGTAGGTCCGGATCCTAAGTTGTTTCAAATCAATCTGTTCGATGTTTGGCACGTTCATTGCCAAATGGGATTAACAGGATGGCGACAGATCATTTTAACTAGAAATGGATCAAGGGGTTTCAAGGGGGAAACTGGTCGACCGTGCGAAAGCACTTATAGACGATGCGGCGTCTGCGTTAGCAGGCGTCTTTTTTTCATTTTTGATAACCTGTTCATGTGATCATTTTGGGTATCGAAAGCTCCTGTGACGAGACTGCGGCCGCTGTCGTGCGTGATGGAAAAGACATCATGTCTTCCGTTATCTCGTCGCAAATAGTAAAGCACCGGCCGTTTGGCGGGGTTGTGCCCGAGCTTGCGTCTCGGGAGCATCTCAGAAATATAGAACCGGTCGTCAGTCAGGCACTTAACGATGCCGGCGTCACGTTTAGCGAGATCGATGGGATCGCCGTAACCAAAGGCCCGGGCCTGATCGGATCTCTTCTGGTCGGAGTGTCCTACGCGAAAGCGCTCGCTTACGGTTCCGAGAAGCCGATCGTTGGTGTAAACCATATCGAAGGACACGTATATTCAGTCGTTTTTGATAATCCAGGGATCGTTTATCCCGCAATGGCGCTGATCGTCTCCGGCGGTCATACAAACCTATTTTGGATACCTCAAGAGGGACGTTACAAAGTGATCTCGCGAACCCGGGACGATGCGGCCGGTGAAGCGTTTGACAAGGTTTCGAAAATGCTCGGGCTTGGTTATCCGGGCGGTCCTGCTATCGAGAAGATCGCCCGATCCGGCGACCGAAATGCAATACGATTCACAAAGGCAAAGATCTCCGATGGACGTCCTGATTTCAGTTTTAGCGGACTAAAGACCGCTGTTTCAAGACACATTAAGGAGCACCAAATTGAGCCTTTGGCCGATGGAAAGGTCCCGAGTCAGTCGATCAAAGATCTCGCGGCCAGCTTTCAGTCCGCGGTCGTCGATTCGCTCATCGGAACGATGGAGAACCAGGCGATTGAACTCGGTCCGAAGACCCTGATCGTCGCGGGAGGTGTGGCATGTAATCTCGAACTTCGCGAAGCAGCAACGAAGATGGCCGCAAGGATCGCCGTTCCGGTCTATTTCCCGTCAAAGCATCTTTCGACTGACAATGCGGCGATGATCGCGGCAGCTGGTTATCGCAGGCTTAAGGCAGGAGAGTCCGATGACCTGAAAATGGCGGCGGACATAACGATGCGCTTGCAGAATCTCGAGAATAACGACGACGAAATACGAAAAAAGAAGGTCAGGTACAAACTCTAATTTTGTTGCAATAGCCTGTACTGCAAATGTAGAATTATGTTGCC
>CAYTDJ010000154.1:0-6471 GCA_964436265.1 uncultured Chloracidobacterium sp.
GACAAGTGCAGATCCGGCAACGCCCGAACAAGATCTTGAACTGATCGCGCTCGACCAGGCGCTCGATCGGCTTGCAAAGATCGACGCGCAGCAGGTTCGGATCGTCGAACTGCGGTATTTCGGAGGCCTTTCGCTGGAATCGACGGCGGCCGCGCTAAATATCTCGCGTGCAACTACTGCTCGCGACTGGAATGTCGCTCGGGTCTGGCTTCACCGAGAACTGACGAGGTGAAATGATGGCTGCGGAAAAATGGCCACAGGTAAAAGAGATCCTCGACGCCGCTATCCGGCGAAAGCCCGAAGAACGCGCGGCGTTTTTAGACGAGGCCTGTGAAGGGGATGAAGGCGTTCGCCGCGAAGTGGAATCGCTGCTTTCGTCCTTTGGCAAGGCTGAGGGCTTTATGGAGAGGCCCGCGGTCGGCGCGATGAGCCATCAGATCACGGAAGAACTGACGCCGCTTGCTCGAGGCCAGGTAATAGGCCGCTATGAGATCGAACGCGAACTCGGCGTGGGCGGGATGGGTGTCGTTTATCTTGCCCACGACAGAAACCTTGATCGTCGTGTTGCGATCAAGGTCCTGAACAAGAGATACGAACGACACGAGGAGAATGTCCGACGGTTCGTTCGGGAAGCTAAGGCGGCATCGGCGCTAAACCATCCAAATATCCTGACGATCTACGAGATAGTAGAATTCGAAGGCTCACACTACATTGTCAGTGAGTACGTCGAAGGCCTGACCTTGCGTGAGATGCTTGGCACTGAAAGGCTAGATGTTCGAAATGCCGCTGATATATCAGTTCAAATTGCCAGTGCGTTGGCTGCCGCTCATAAGGCGCGCATCATCCACCGCGACGTCAAACCGGACAACGTGATAGTAAGGGAAGACGGATATGTAAAGGTGCTCGACTTCGGCCTTGCGAAACTTCTTCCATTGGGATCAGCGGTATCGCTCGATGACAGAACGCTCAGGCAAAACGAGACCGCCGAAGGCGTGATCATGGGCACGGTGAGCTATATGTCGCCCGAACAGGCCAAAGGCGAGGCGGTCGATGAACGGACGGATATATTTAGTCTCGGTATCGTGATGTACGAGATGATCGCAGGCCGGACACCGTTCGCCGCCGATTCCACGTCCGAGACCTTCGCCAATCTCATCAACAAAGATCCGACGCCGCTCAGGCATACCGCCCCTGGTGTTCCGGAACAATTTGAAAAGATCGTCGCGAAAGCTCTTAGCAAAGGTCGTGAAGATCGTTACCGGACGATGACGGAGCTGCTCGATGAACTTAAAGATCTGAAAGACAAGATTTCGGTGCAGCCCCAAAATGCCCGGGCATCGCGGTCAGAACTGATCGAAGAAACGGCGATCCTCAGTCGGACGACCGGCGACATTGTGCACGCCACTGCTGCACCGGAAATACCTTCATCGCGAATCCGTGGTCGGTTGCTGTTTGCAGCGCTGTTTGTGGTTCTTTTGGGCGGAATAGCCTTAGCTTGGTACTGGCAAAAGTCGGCCGCTGAGCCTCCCGTGCAGATCAAGTCGCTTGCCGTATTACCGCTTAAATCGCTCGACCAAGGTGAGAATTACATCGGATTCGGTGTGGCGGACGCGGTGATCCGAAGGATCAGCCAGACCGGCGCTCTCACCGTTCGTCCAACGAGCGCAGTAAAGCGCTATATGACAGAGGACGCAGACGCACTCACGGCCGCGAAAGACCTCGGCGTCGATGCCATTCTTGAAGGAACACTGCAGCGACAAAATGACCGGCTTCGAATTACCGTTAACCTATTGCGTACCGCCGATGGAGCCTCACTCTGGACAGAAAAGTACGATACCCAATCGGCTGAGATCTTTGCGGTACAGGACAAGGTCGCCCAACAGGTTGCAGCCCGTCTTCAGCTGCAACTCGATCCGGCCCAGCAAGCCCGCCTTGCAAAACGCACGACGGGCGATCCGGCAGCATATGAGAACTATATAAAGGGCGTATATTCGTTCAATCAACGACGCTTCGACGATACGGCGAGAGAACAGATCGATGCAACTATCGGGTTCCTTAAGAAAGCTACGGAACTTGATCCAAAATACGCTTTGGCCCATGCAAAATTAGCCTCCGCTTATGCATGGAAAGGACTTTTTATCGATACAGAAGATCAAGAAAGGTTACTGGATCTTGCACAAGAGGAGATCAACGCGGCGGACTCGCTTGATACGCAGCTCGCGGAAACACATCTTGCGCGTTCTCGGCTATTGTTCAGCGAGCACGGCGGCTGGCGCATGGCCGAGGCAGCTCGCGAATGCCTGATGGCGCAACAGATCGATCCAAATCTAGGCCACGAAGAAATATCTGATATTTATGTGCACATGGGACTTGAGGACCTGACGGATCGCGAGATAAGGATCGCCCTTGAGAAAGACCCGACAAGCGATTGGGTAAAACTGCAGATGTATCTCTATTACATCCTTCTCAACAGGTATGATGACTATTTGATCGTAAAGAACGAGTTTTATCCCGAAGAGCCGATCCAGGCAGGTTATTACCTAGTGAAGGGCGATCTCGCGAAAGCGAAAGAATCACTGGACGCCGATGATAAGAAAGGGCCTCCAGGAGCCGACCCCGCACTAAAAGCAATGCTCTTTGCACTTCAGGGCCGAAAGCGCGAATCGGAAGCCTTAGTACCCACGATCATCGCCCGTACTCCTCGGCTGAATCCGGCATATCACCACGTGACTTACGACGCCGCATGTATCTATGCAATGAACGGCAACGTGCCGAGTGCGATGAAATGGCTGCGCGAAACGGCTGCGCTCGGCAATCCGTCCTACACACTATTCACACGCGACCCATTTCTTGACAAGATCAGAAAGTCGCCTGAATTCATTCAGTTCATGGCAGATCTGAAGCCTCAGTACGAACGATTTCGAAATGAATTTCACTAGACTTTAATTAACGTCCTGACGTTCGACGCCCGGGATCTCAAGGATGAGGTCGGCACCGTAGGCTTTAGCCGGTGTTTGATAACCCGGAGTGAAGTTTCCGGCCAGGATCTTTTCGGCGATGTTCAAGGCCGCGATCGCCGTGACAGTGTAGCCTTCGGGAGCCTGCATCCTCGCTTCAACCCGGTTGCCGTCATCGTCGCTCGCCTCGCCCCAAAGCAGTGTTTTGCCTCTCATGCGTTCATGGTCGCTCGGGCCGCCCGGCGGAATATTTCGCTGGAGGTATTTTTGTACGAACTTCGTCGCAAGCAGCCAGCCGAGATAACGGCTGATCTTCATCAGCCTGATACCGTCACCCGGAATGACCGAGTAAACCTCGATGTTGGGAATGCCGGTCGAATGATACGCGGTCGAAACATCTCCCCAGGGAATCGTCACGCCCGTTTTTACAACGCCGTTGCCGAAATCGATCTCGCGCGTTCGCCACGCCGCGGGAACTGGCATTATCTTTCCGTCACGCCGGACGGCACCGCCCTTGCCGACGTTCATCGTCATGGTCGCCTGCGTACCGTGCGACATTCTGCCCATGCCATACCAAGCCAGGGTTAGGTTCGTCGCCGAGGGAAGCCGATCCTTGAGATGCATCGCGAGGCAATCGCTCGGGACCACGTCAAAGCCGACACCGGGCATCACCATGATCCCCGCATCTTTCGCTTTTTGGTCGGCAGCGGCACACGCCTCGAAAACGGCGATCTCGCCGGTGATATCCGTATAATGCGTTTTCGTTCGGAGGCATGCTTCGCCCATCGCCTTCGACGTAAGAGAAAACGGCCCTGCACAGTGCAGAACCATTGCTACTTCGTTCAACGCCGCATTGAGCTTTTCGGTCTCGTCCAGCGCGAACGCGCGATATTCGAAACCGTATTTCTCCGCGATCGGCTTTATCGCCGCTTCGTTGCGGCCTGCGATGATCGGCTTCAGCCCGCGGTCTGCCGCAAACCGCGTGATCAGTTCGCCGGTGTAGCCGTTGGCTCCATAGATGAGCATCTTTGCCATAAGTTCTCGGATTATTTCCCTCTCGCCCGTTCGAAGATCTTGGCTCCTGGTATCCGAACAAGCTGGTCTAAGGTAGCCACCCTTTTGTCATCAAGAATGATGTAATGATGAATATCATCGGTTCCGATCTGTCTCATGACAATCTCAAGGATCGTGCTAGCGTCCGAGTCACCTCGCTGTTTGGGCCGCAAAGCTATAAACAGCGCTCGACACGGATATTCCGGCATTAGCGCAACGAGTTTATTAGCTGCGTAAACAGCGTCGATCTCGTCGAGTCCGGCAAGTTTTTTCGGTAGCAGGTCGATATATCCCTGAGTCAGATCATGCGGACCGATCTCATCACCTTCATCCAAGGATTTTCGCTCCTCATTCGCTTTTTCGTAGACCTTTTCTTGTGCATGGATCGCCTCCGCATACTTCGAAGCATCGTCCAGGCGTCCCTTTTGCCTCAAATAACTAAAGGCGAGTTGGTTTGCCTCGTATTCTAACGACCGGTCCATCGATGCTGCCTTTTCGAGATCGGCGAGACCCGCCTCGTCATCAAGTTGGATCCGGCCAAGTCCCAGATTGAACCATGAAACTGACTCGTCAGGAAAGCGCCGTGCGGCCTCCTCAAAGATAGGCATGGCTGCGGCAACGCCGTCACTTTCATATGTTAAGCGACCGATCTCTCGAAGTTCCTCAAATGTGATCTCCTCCGAGCCAAGCTTCTCCTTCAGTTCGGCGACGCGCTCTTGTGATTTTCGAAAATGATCGTGTCGTTTCTTCCACATCTTCGCCGCCTCGTGGTCCCAAGTCATATCAAATTCCGACGCCAGCTTCGTACCGAGAGGGCCGATCAATGCCGAAGCCGCATCCACTTCGACCGCTTCAGGCATTCGGGGCAATTCACCATCGGACCAATAGCCGATCAGCCTCAGACGGTCGGCAAGCGATGGGTGTGTGTCCAAAAAATCCGTCGGAACGGCGACTGCCTTTTC
Organism: uncultured Chloracidobacterium sp.; assembly: GCA_964436265.1. Lineage (GTDB taxonomy): Bacteria > Acidobacteriota > Blastocatellia > Pyrinomonadales > Pyrinomonadaceae > OLB17. The sequence goes on from CAYTDJ010000154.1 coordinate 4,973, forward strand.
CAGCGAGACCCGATCACGATCAGGATCAGTAAAGGAAAGGGACGACAACATTCGAGTAAATATCTTTTCCGTCGGAACATCGGTTTCAATATTCTCTTTATGTAGGGAAACCCAAAAGTCCTCGGTCAGCGAGCGGTTCTTTGTATCGAGCAAGATCAATGCCTCGCCGAGTTCGACGGGTCCTACGATGTCCGCGGCGGCGCGGTCTGCATCTTTTTCATGTTCGCGCATCAGCACGAACGAGTAGGCGTTAAAGTAGGGAAAATACCAATTGACAAAAGTCTCGTAGAGCGCGCTTAAACTATATTTCTGGACCTCCTGCGACTCGATCAAACGGCCCCACGCCTCACGCATCTGATACGCCCATTTGGCAAACGAACCATGCTTGCCAGAGATGTGTCCGATCTCATGGGCGATCACTGCTTCAAGTTGTTTCCGCGACAAAGCACGCATAAGCGGCAATCCGATCATCAAGATCACCTTTCGGCCAAAGATGCCAAACCTCGGCATTGTGACGACTGCGGCATTGAATTCGTCGTTGATCAGTATCTTGCGCGGCAGGCGCGCCTTTAGTCGCTTTGAGGTCGCAGCAACAAAGTCGAACAGTTCAGGGGCATCGTTTCGTTGTAGCTGAGTTCCTTCCGGATCCGGCACCTTGGCGGTGATCGACTTAATCGCTGACCCAAGAAAGCCAAGATATATGCCAATGCCGGGAATGATCAGCCAAAGGATCTTGCCGAGCGGAAGTAGCAAGCCTAGTACCGCCTCAGGAGCCATGATCAGCCCCAGACCCAATGTAAGAATAGGAACAAAAAAGAGAACGATAAGTCCGACGAAATAACCGTACCCAAGAACGATCAAGAGCAGGACCTTAGTTTCGTAGAACTTCTTATTCTTCTCGGCTCTAGCTTCTAGGTCCCGAATGAGAGAAAGGTATTGATCGTATTTCAAGGACATATAAAATATGTGGTGAGATCCAGGCTATCTCGATCAAGTTTAATTTGAACTAGTGAAATGTAGTCTATCAGACCTCATTCAGGACAGGCTACGACAAATCCTCGAAGAGTTCCATGGCTTTAACCTCGATGACGTGTATTCCCGCGCTATTGATCCTTATTTGGCGGTGCGGCATAGTGAAACTACTATTCGAGAATTCTTCTCAACAGCATCAATTGACCAAGGTGATAGGCATTATGATCGGCGACCAGCATCGCCTCACGCAAGAGCGTTTGCCCGCTGCCCCAAGGAAACTTTGCGAACAGATCATTTTTCTCATCGCTTACGAGGCCACGCATGGCTTGCAGATCTGCGAGTATCTGCTTGACCGAAGCATTCCACGTATCTTCGGTTCCCGCTTCCTTCGGCCAGTAATCATCCGGGAATGTCATTTCCTCATATCCCGGATTCACGCTGAAATCGAGAATGTCCCATTGCGCGAGCCGAAGATGTTCGAGCAATTCCCACGCCGTATGCGGCGAATTTTCGATCCGCGTGTTCAT
>CAYTDJ010000155.1:0-6457 GCA_964436265.1 uncultured Chloracidobacterium sp.
CGAAACGACGATGTTGCTGCCGCCCCCGAGAATGAACAACGGGAAACTGTTTTCTGACGCGTATTCAACCGCGGCCGCGATATGTTCCTCAGATTCAGCTCGGACAAAGCGACGTGCGGGCCCGCCTATGCCAAGGGTAGTAAAAGGCGCAAGCGGCACGTCATTTTCGATCTTTAGTTTTTCGGTTTGAATCTGCACCTTCGTCCCAAAAATAATAGCGAGAGCCGGAGATTACTCCAACTCTCGCTTTCTCAAGGCCTGTCTAGATCAAACTACGATCCGCCGCGAAGGCCGCCATTCGTCGCAACGTCTAACTGGGCGGCAAGCCGGGAATCTAACTTCTTCAATGCATCCCACGCCTTTCGCGCCTCCGGAATGTTGTTGTCCTTGAAATTAGCGAAACCTAGGTTGTAATAGCCTTGCGCAAATTTCTTATCCCGGTCGGTAGCCGTCTTGAACTGTTTGACAGCCTCCTTGAAACTACCTTTCTTCAGATAGGCGATCCCCAGCTCGTTGATCGCAAAGACCCATTTCGATTCCTTTTTAACTACCTTGTTTAGCACATCGATCGCCGCGTCATATTCGCCAAGATCGGTCAATGCCATCCCGAGATTGAGCATCGGGCCGGAGACGAAATTGGTGTTATTGGCAGCTGCACGCTGGAGGTTGGCTTTCGCTTTCTCAAGCTTTGGACGTGCTTCCATCGTTCGGCCCGCGGCAATGTCTGACCGTGCCGCGTTATAGTAGGCCCAACCAAGGTTTGCCGCATCGACGCCGCTAGTGCTCAGCTTATCGGCACTTTCAAGTGCCCGGACTGCCGCGTCCCAACGGCATGCAAGACCTTGTTTCACATTCGATTCGCACTGTTTCGCGATCGAGAATGCTGCCTTGCTATACATATCGGCGGCATCCTCTTTGTCGAAGTTCGGCTGACGCTGGATCAAGGTTGCCGCGAGGTTGTAGTTCGCCTCCGCCATGTTGTAGTTCGGCGGAGTCAGCTGTCGGTACGCATCGCCTAGATTGTTGAATGCCTCGTAATTGGCATTGTTAAGTTTGGTCGCACGCGTATAAGCATCGACGGCAGCCTGATATTCGCCGAGTTCATATTGAGCCGAACCGAGTTCGAACCAGGCATCAAAAAAGTTTGCCTTCAACGTTGTGGCCCTTGTGAACTCCGCAACGGCTTCTTTGTTACGGTTCAAGCGAGCCAGCGTCGCGCCGACGTAATAGAAAACATCAGGATTGGTCGCATCCAGCGTTGCGGCTTTCTTCAGGAGTGTCAGAGCTTCGTCATTTCGATTCTGCGAGTAACGAACTAAACCTAGATAATAGTGAGCCTGAGCGTCGTTCGGCGAAGAGGCAACGGCCTTCGTCAGATAATTATCAGCCTTGGACAGCTCTGCAGATGCATCCTGCTTTGCCTGCAGCTTGGTGCTTGCCCTTTGGTAATAAAGTGCACCGAGCGGGGTATAGATCTCAGAAAGCGCGGTGTCATTCTGAAGTGCTTTCTCATAGTTGGCTACGGCTTCGTCTTCCTTGCCCATTTCGGTCAGGACCTCGGCAAGTCCGAAGTACGCAGGAGCATTGTTCGCGTTGTATTTCAAGGCCTCTTCAAAGAAGCTCCGTGCCACCGGAAAACTGTCCTTCACCAGTAATTCATTACCTTTTAATGCGAGTGCTTCGCTCAAACCTGACGACGCGACTCCGTTAGCCGAATCCATCGAGATCGCTTCGCGGAAAAAGTCGATCGCGTTGTTATAATCGTCGCGGTCCATATAATATTCGCCTACCCCGGCAAATAGTTTGGAGGCTTCCGCACGCGGCATCTGCTTCAGCTTCTGGTCCGATGGAAGGTCCTTCGGATCGACCGCTTGTTCTCTCGTTCTGCGCGGATCCACCTTTGCAAGCGTCGTGTACTGCTTACTTACCTTCTTAGCCGTCTCGATTCGCTGAGTCTTGGACCGCTGGATACCCGCGCGGGAAACAAATTTCTTAGGGGTGGCGCGTGATCCGCCGCGAAGCACGAAAACGCTCGAACCGCCGGTTACGTCGCTGACCGGGATAAGGTCCTGAGCAGCTGATTCCGTCGAACTGATGAATATCGCGATCAATAAGAGCGGAATGATCGCCAATTTGGCCAACGCTGATCTCATTTTATTCTTTTCCTCAAAATTATTAAGGCCGCGGGAAATGGTTGAACACACGTAATTCCAGCCGTTTCGATGCGGCAACTGACCCTTGACGTTTACCGGAAGCGCATTTTGCACAATCCGCAGACGTTTGATAATCGAAGCGCCCTAAGTTTTGCACCGAAACCCTCAAAAATCAACTGTTTAATGCGTGCGTACCTCACTCACACTATCATTCATGGCAAATGTTCTTGCCAATATGTTAACTGTCCGCTAAATTAGAAAGTTACCAACCATTCGAGTGTTCAGGCCTCGAACCCGCATTTCGGGTATGGCTCCGCCGCCGATTTCGGCCTGAGACCGGACGCTGGAAATCCACAATCTAAGGAGATCTTGCCGACCATGAAAGCATTCACTACTGAGCATCTCAGGAACCTGGCTGTCATTGGGCACGGCGACGCGGGTAAAACCCAGCTGACCGCGTCGCTAGCCTATGTAGCCGGTTCTACGCCACGCTGGGGAAAGGTCGATGAAGGCACTACCATCACAGATTTTGATGAAGATTCGATCGAACGAAAAGTTTCTCTCAACAACAATTTCGCCCACCTCGAGTACGGGGACTCAAAGATAAACCTAATAGATACACCGGGATACGCCGCATTTGTCGCACACGCCCGCCCTGCACTTCGGGTCGCTGACTGCGCTTTGGTGGTCGTCGACGGTGTACACGGCATAGAGGTCCAGACCGAAAAGACCTGGCAGTATGCGAACGAATTCTTGCTCCCGCGGTTCATGGTGATAAATAAGATCGACAAGGAGCACGCCGATTTCGGCCACGCGCTTGAGACCGCGACTTCGAGTTTCGCCCGGTCGATCGTTCCCTTCACACTTCCACTCGGAAAAGAAGGCGATTTTAAGGGTGTCGTCGATGTTGTCCATCAGAAAGCCTACGAATTTGACAGCAACGGAAAGGCTAAGGAAATTCCTATCCCTGAAACGGGCCGCGACGTTTTTGACCGTACGCGCGAACGCCTGATCGAGATCGTCGCCGAATCGGACGACGCTTTGATGGAGAAATACTTTAACGACGGTACATTGCCCGAAGAAGACATTTATCCGAACCTTGCAAAGGCAATTGCTGCCAGCAAACTCTGTCCGGTTTATGCGGTTTCGGCGAATACTCTCGTCGGGCTGCAGATATTGCTCGACCACATCGTGGAGTTCGCACCAAACCCTGCAACCCACGAGGCCGAATACGGGTTCACGAATCCCGAGATGGTAGGCGATCGCGTTTCCCGCAAGTATTCTAACGACGAGCCGTTTTCTGCGTATGTTTTCCGTACTATTGCCGATCCGTTCGCTGGCCGGATAAACGTGATGAAGATCGTCAGCGGCAAGATCGCATCCGATGCGGCTGTCTTTAATTCGACCCGCGACACCACCGAACGCCTTGGCGCACTTCATGTTATCAACGGGAAAACATTGGACAAGGTAAACGAAGCGCAGACCGGCGACATTATCGCCGTCGTCAAGCTGAAAGACACGCAAACAGGCGATACTCTATGCGACAAATCGAATGCGATCGTCTATCCAAAGGTCGAATACCCGGAAGCGGCCATCGCCTTTGCGATCGAGCCTAAGTCGAGGGCAGACGAGGAAAAGATCTCCGTCGCCCTGCACAAGATCCTCGAGGAAGATCCGTCGCTTCATTTCGACCGCGACGCTCAAACCAAGGAGTTCATCCTCTCAGGTTCCGGCCAGCTGCACATCGAGACGGTCGTTGATAAGCTGAATAACCGCTACCACGTGGAAGTGGCACTTCACCCGCCTAAAGTTCCCTACAAGGAAACTATAACTGCACAAGTCGAGGTTCAGGGCCGCCACAAGAAACAGTCCGGCGGACGAGGCCAGTTCGGCGATTGCAAGTGTATTTTCGAACCGCTCGAACGCGGACAAGGCTTTGAATGGGTCGATAAGATCTTCGGCGGTGCGATCCCGCAGAATTTCCGCCCGGCGGTGGAAAAAGGCATTTTGGAGGCCGCTCAGACCGGGTACGTCGCGGGTTATCCGATGGTCGATTTTCGTGTGACGCTCATCGATGGAAGCTATCACACGGTCGATTCGGACGAGCATTCCTTCAAAGCAGCTGGGCGAAAAGCCTACCGTGCGGCCATGGAAAAGGCGAAACCGACGCTTTTGGAACCGATCATGGACGTGGAAGTCTTTACGCCGCAAGAAGTTAGCGGTGACATAATGGGCGACCTGAACAGCCGCCGCGGCCGAGTTGGCGGTATGGACATGCGCGGAAAACAGCAGGTAATAAAAGCTAAAGTTCCGCTCTCAGAAATGTTAGACTACCAGTCGAAGCTTAATTCGGTGACCCAGGCACGGGGTTCGTACCATATGCAGTTTTCGCATTACGATCCGCTGCCGCACAATCTGGCTCAAAAGGTCATCGATGAAGCAGTCGCCGCCGGCCGTGTCCGTGCCCACGACGACGAAGATTAGTTCAGAGTGCGCGATTCATCGCGTTCTCTTCAACACCTTCCGTGTATTTCGCAAATTTGGTGTGTTAGGTTGCTGCCAACTCCTGAACAAGCGAAATACACGGATGTTTTTTAAAGCAAAAGGTTAATGATCCGCCCTTAAAACCTTTGGCTTCCGGTTCCGTATAATTTGAATACGAAATTGGATGATTCTGCATGTTCAGTGCATAATAGTAAGAAATTCCTGAGTTTATAGGAGATTCCGATGTTTAGTTTCAAAGGCTCACTGTTTCTTTCTCTCGCATTACTTTTGATCGTGTCTGCCACTCAGATCTCGAGCGCACAGGTTCGTCCGCCGGTTCCGCGTGCGAGCCAAAAGGCCACCGTCGCCCAGACCATAGGCACGTCTGAGGTTTCGATCACATACAGTCGGCCGGCGGTAAAAGGCCGCACAGTTTACGGCGATTGGCCCAGCGACGTAAAAGGCGAGGCGACACTGGATAACCAAAACACGCGGCCGGCAAATGCTCCGTTAGTGCCGTGGGGCCACGTCTGGCGTGCCGGTGCCAACGAAGCCACTTTGTTTGTAGTGAATGACGATGTGCTCGTAAACGGCCAGCCACTCGCGGCCGGCAAATACAGCTTTCACGCCATCCCGGGCAAGGATGAATGGACGATAATATTTAACAAAGACGACGGCCAGTGGGGCAGTTTTTCTTACGATGCCGCCAAGGATGCTCTCCGGGTCAAGACGAAACCGCAATGGGCGTCAGACAGCGAGGAACTGCTTTCATACAGCTTTGATCAGGTCGGCGAAAAGTCCGCAACCGTTACTCTTTCCTGGGAAAAAGCTCGGGTACCCTTTACGGTCGAGGTAAAGGACGTTGTCGGTTCGACAATGAACCGTCTGCGTGCTTACGTCGCCGACGGCAAGGCCGACGATTGGCAGCGTCCGCTGAACGCCGCAATGTATGCAAAGTCGAACAAGCTAGCCGATGACGCCGCGAAATGGTTCGATCAGGCCAACAAGGCCGCTGACGCAGCCATCGCCGCAAAACCCACGTTTGCAAATTATCGTGCGAAATCCAATGTTTTGTTCAACGCCGGCAAAATGCAGGAAGCTCTTGCCGCCACCGAAAAGGCAGTCGAGGTAGGCAAAGCCGAAAAGTCAGATACAGCGGCTCTCGAGAAACGTATTGCCGATATCAAGGCCGGAAAGAATTAGGACTTAAGAACAAGTCAATCATTATAGGTCGACATATTGATCAATGATCAACATGTCGGCCATTTTTTGTTCTTTTTGCTCCGTTCTAAACTACTTCACGCGATATTTGCCGCAAATGGACCGAAACCACACCGATTCACGCGTAGTGGGAAGATTATGTTGAAATTGCGTACAAACGGTGGTACGATTCCGTCACCGCGCTGAACAACTTAGGTCGAAGACTGTTCTGATCTGGAGAAGAATGATGAAACGATTCCTTTCTCTTTTCGGTTTATCGGCACTGCTGTTTACGAGCCTCGCGTTCGGACAGTCAGGCGGGAGCTTTACGATAACCAAGTCCGTTATCGCGGGCGGCGGTGGAAGCGCGTCGGGTGGGTCGTTCACGTTGAATGGAACGATCGGCCAGGCTGTTGCCGGGACGACGTCTACTGGCGGCAGTTTTTCGCTTGAAAGCGGATTCTGGGCCGGCGGCAATGCAAATGTTCCGCAGGCACCGACTCAATTCGACTTTGACGGCGACCGAAAGGCGGATTTTGCGGTGTACCGGCCTGCGGGTGGTGATTGGTGGCGGTTGAACAGCGGGACGAACTACGCGACGTACAGCGTGACGCAGTTCG
>CAYTDJ010000156.1:0-6426 GCA_964436265.1 uncultured Chloracidobacterium sp.
GGAAATGGAACGACAATTGGCAATGCGATTACGCCGGTAATAAAGCTTGCCTCAAATAACCGTGTTTTTGAAAGGATGGCTAACGACCTGGACGTTTCCGCGGGGAATGTGATCGAGGGAACAGAAAGTATTGCAGAAGTTGGAACGCGGCTATTTGAACATATAACCAAGGTCGCAAGCGGCGAAATATTGGCGAAAGCCGAGATCTTAAAACATCGCGAGTTTCAGTTTTGGGCAGAGCAAACGGTTTCGTTGTAAGATTCATTTTCAACTGAAATATGAATTCTTCAGCAGTATTTCAAACCGAACTCGCCGGAAACCTTACCAGACTCGCAAATAAGCGAAGTCTTTTGCTGAGGTTGATAAGAGCGGCGCAGCCGATCACTCGAACCGAGATCGCCTCGCGGCTAGAGATCGATAAGAGCACGGTCACCGACAACGTCAAGCCATTGATCGACGCGGGCATTCTTCGTGAAGACACCCTTGATTCAGGCGGGCACGGGCGCAAACCCAGGGTACTTTCGTTCGCGGGTGACAGGGACTATTTCATTGGAGTCAATCTCGGCGTTAGACGGTCGCAGGTTGGCATTACCACTCTAACCGGGGAGATAAGCGATGAACTCGATTTTGAAACGCCGAAGGACGTGAATACGGCTCTGGAGATGGTCAGGGATCGGATCGAGAACATTATCGCCGCAAATCCCGGAAATGAATTGAAAACTATTGGGGTAAGCGTACCGGGGATGACGGACACAGATCGTTCCGCTCTGATCTACGCCCCAAATCTGGATTGGCGATCGGTTCGCATTAGCGATGCGCTGCAGATCGAAGGAGTGCCGATCGTAGTGGAAAATGATTCGACCGCAGCTGCGATGTATGAGGCGCGAATGAAGATACGGCATTCGAGCGAAGGGCTGATGACCAACTTCATACTCGTGCGTTCCGGTACAGGCATCGGCGTTGGCCTGGTGATTGGAAGCGAGGTCTATCGAGGAAGCGGTCTTACTCGAGGGATCGCGGGTGAATTTGGCCATATGACGATCGTAGCGGGCGGTAAACAATGTGTTTGCGGAAATCGCGGCTGCTGGGAAAAATATGCATCTGCCGCGGCGGCCGCATCGCTTTATCTCGGAGATCGACCGCTCAGGCGAGGTGAGACGCTTCCGAGATTCGTTGAGATCGTAGCCAAGGCGGAAAATGGGGACAACCGCTCCCGCCGAACGCTCGAAATGATCGGCGATTATCTCGGTATAGGTATCGCGAATGTGATAATGGGCATCGGTATTCCACGTGTGGTCATTAGCGGACGGCTGGTTTACGGATGGCAATTTATCGAGGGACCTCTCCGCGAAGCGATCAAACGAAGCATTGTCGGTAAGACCGAAGGATGGTCGGTCGAGGCCGGTTCTCCTGCCGGAGCCGCACTCGGCGGAGCGTTGGAAGTTGCGGTGGAATCTTACCTTGCATCGGTGTAGTCAGATCCAGGTGAATCTATGCAGACACAATTGAAATTGAAAGAGATCGATCCGACAACTTGCGTTGTTAAAGCGACAAACAGAACACGCGGAAGAACCATCTCGGTACATCCGGACAACTCAGCTTCTCGAAACTTATTTTACGGCCGAATAATCATTCAATCAGGCAGCGACGACGTTACGTTTCAAAATGGTACCCACGAAACCGGCCTTATTTGCCTGAACGGGTCTGCAAATGTGATGACAAGTGATACGGAGTTCACACTGAACCGGTATGACGCTCTTTACATTCCGCGTGACTCGACGATCACCGTTTCTTCGGCTGAAGGTTGCGATCTTGCTGAGATCTCCTCACCGGTCGAAAATCAGTATCCGCTGCAATTCGTCTCATTCGATGCAGTGAGAGAAGATCCGGCACTCCACTTCATAGCTGGAAAGCCGCCGACTGAGCGAGATCTAAACATCCTTCTGGGAAGAAATGTGCAGGCGGGCCGGATAATGGCGGGAGTAACGTTCTCGTCCGATGGCAACTGGACATCCTTCCCTCCGCACGAGCATCACGACATGCTGGAAGAGGCGTATCTGTATATAGACATGCCGGCGCCGCAATGGGGCATCCAACTGGTCTATACCAATCTCGACGAACCCGAACTCGTTCAAGTGGTTCACGAAGGCGACGTGGTGATCATGCCGAGAGGCTATCACCCTAACGTGGCCGCGCCGGGCGGTTCGATCAACTTCCTGTGGATGATGGCGGCAAACCGCGAAGGGGTCGATAGACAATTTGGCGTTGTTAACGTCCAGCCCGAATACGCGAAGGGCGGATCCGGGCTAGAGGCGTCGCAAAAATGATCCTTGATAAATTTTCTCTCGAAGGAAAGATCGCGCTGGTCACCGGTGCGTCACGAGGCCTCGGGAAGGCAATGGCTATTGCCCTGGCCGAAGCGGGAGCCGATGTCGCGTGTCACTCCAGAGAACAAGGCGGTGCTGCCGAAACTATTTTAGCCATCAGTTCGATTGGACGGAAGGCGATCGAGACGATCGGCGACATGGCGGACCACGAAACTCCTAACCAATTGATATCAGAGGTTTTAGCAAACTTCGGAAGAATTGATATCCTTGTAAACAACGCGGGCATGATACGACGAGCCCCGGCCGTTGAGTTCCCAGAAGAAGAATGGTCAACGGTGATCGATGTCAATCTTTCGAGCGTGTTTCGAACATGTAAGGCGGCGGGCAAATACATGATCGAACAAGGTTCGGGCAAGATCGTAAACATCGCATCGCTGCTGTCGTTTCAAGGCGGTATCACCGTTCCGGCGTACACGGCGTCAAAGTCCGGCGTTGCCGGATTGACGAAGGCCTTTGCGAATGAATGGGCGCAACATAATGTAAACGTCAACGCTATCGCTCCGGGCTACATGGAAACCGATAATACGGCAGCGCTAAGGGCGGACGAGACCAGAAACCGCCAGATAATGGAACGTATTCCGGCCGGCAGATGGGGTAAATCTGACGATCTCTCCGGAGCGGTCGTGTTTTTGTCGTCGTCGGCAAGCGATTATATGCAGGGTCATGTACTCGTTGTGGACGGCGGATGGATGGCCCGGTGAGAAAAGGAGTTTGAACTCAAAAGCATAATCGAAAAATGGCACTTAAGATCAGATCAAAAGATGAATGTAAATGGGACATAGTTTCCCTGGGCGAAGTAATGCTCCGGCTCGACCCGGGCGATAAGAGGATCCACACGACCCGTTCGTTCGAGGTGTGGGAAGGCGGCGGCGAATATAACGTCGCCCGCGGACTTAAGCGGTGCTTCGGTTTGGATGCGGCGGTTGTCACCGCGCTTGCCGACAATCCGATCGGACGGCTTGTTCAGGATCTTATCTATCAGGGAGGCGTTGACCAATCGCACGTCAAATGGGTCAAGTATGACGGCGTCGGCCGAACGGTGAGGAACGGGATGAACTTCACCGAGAGAGGATTCGGAGTGCGCGCGGCATTGGGCTGCTCCGATCGCGGACATACTGCGGTCTCTCAACTGAAGGCCGGGGACATTGACTGGGAGAAGATCTTTGGGAAGGAGGGAGCCCGCTGGTTTCACACCGGCGGAATATTTTGCGCACTTTCAGAGTCCACACCGGAAGTCGCAAAGGAAGCTATGCAGGCCGCGAAAAGGCATGGCACAGTGATCTCCTATGATCTGAACTACCGCGACTCGCTTTGGCGAGCGATCGGCGGGCAGGCAAAAGCGCAGGAAGTAAATCGCGACCTGGCACAATACGTCGATGTGATGATCGGCAACGAAGAGGATTTCACCGCCTGTCTTGGTTACGAGGTCGAAGGACAGGACGAACATCACTCAAAACTTGATATTGCAAACTTCGAAAAAATGATCCGGAAGGCGGTCGCGGATTACCCCAATTTCGCAGTTGCGGCAACTACTCTTAGGAATGCGAAAACCGCTTCGGTCAATGATTGGGGCGCCGTGTGCTTTACCGAGGGCGAGCTGTTTCAGGCAACTATGCGTTCGGACCTGGATATCTTTGACCGAGTGGGCGGCGGAGATTCTTTCGCATCCGGCTTGATCTACGGTTTTCTTACCGGCGAATCACCGGAATGGGCTGTAAACTGTGGTGCCGCACATGGCGCGTTGGCGATGACGACACCGGGAGATACGACGACGGTAGGGCTTTCCGATGTCCTTCGCGTGATGAAAGGAGGCGGTGCCCGCGTAGCGAGATAGATCTATGGATAAGGCACAAATAGTAAACCATATTGAAGAACTCGGCCTTGTTCCGGTCGTGCGCGCTTCTTCTTCGGATGAGGCGATGCAGGCGATCGAGGCGATAAAGGCCGGAGGCGTAAATATACTTGAGATCACCATGACCGTTCCGGGAGCGATCAAGGTGATCGAACGGGTCGCAGACAAATACGGAAGCGAGGTTCTTGTAGGGGCGGGAACGGTGCTTGATCCTGAGACCGCGCGTTCATGCCTGCTCGCAGGTGCTCAGTTTATCGTAAGTCCCGCGCTCAATCTGGATACGATCTCGCTATGCCATCGTTACAGTGCACCCATTTGTCCGGGCGTGTTAACGCCAACTGAGGTCATTACTGCATGGAGCGCAGGCGTCGATTTTGTGAAAGTGTTCCCGTGCGGGTCGGTCGGCGGAGCAAGCTACGTCAAGAACCTAAAGGGCCCGTTTCCGCAGGTCAAGATCATACCGACTGGCGGCGTATCGCTTAAGACAGCGGCGGATTTCATAAAAGCCGGGGCAAGTGCGTTGGGCGTCGGTACCGACCTGGTCGATGTCAAGGCGATAAGGGGCGGTGAAGCTCATGTCGTAACGGAAAGAGCAAGGCAATTCATTGAGATCGTAAGAGAAGCGAGAGCCGGTTAGAGTTAATAAGAACTTAGTTTGAGAGGCCGCCGTTGGAGCGGCCTTTCTATTGGTGACTATTCGTTCGGTTTCTTCGGCCTTTGTTTAAGTGCCGGCTGTTTGACGTTTCGAACGCGGGAAAGTACGCCCAGAACTATCCACCACTTCTTTCCGCGAAGCTTCCAAATATGAAGGCAATTGCCCTTTTCAATTCCCTCGTCGCTGTTGGCGTACTCGCAAGGATTCCAGACATATGCCATATCAGCCGATTCATTAAGCACGACCCGTTTTGGATACGATATCGACTGGTAATCCTGCGTATCCGCAACGGCCTTTTTCTTGCCGAAAATAGGCGGGTCGCCTTCGCGGATCAGAGTGATCTCATCGGACGCCCATTGCTGATATGCCCCGCCTAACCTCGCTCCACCCATAGCGGTCCTAAGGAAATTCATCGAGGCATCTGCCGCAGACCAGCCGCGCTTGTTTGGATCGCCCGGTATGGTCGCTCGTCGTTTTTCCTTCGCGTTACCAGCCGGATCATCGTCTGTTTCGGTCGTAATGTCCACGGCGGCATAGAACCGGCCGCCCTGGCGTTTGACCCAAACAGTTGCGAATTGGCCAAACTGGCTCGCAACCGTTGCTCCTTTTGGTGTCCATTCCCAATTTCCTGTTGTATAGCCGATGATACCGTTCGATGAATTATCGGAGAATTCAGCTCGACGAATAAGGCGTCCCGGACGATCATCGACGTAAGATCTCCAGAACTCCTTTCCGTTTGTTGCTTCGGGTTGAAATACGATCGAATCGTCGCTAAGAAACTCAAGAAATGCGACCTTTGCGCCCTTTTCCGCTATAGCTTGTTCAAAAGCCCTTTGTGCGCCGTCGATCGTTTGCACCGAGGGAGCCTGAGAGAACACCGGCAGACACAAAGCCAAAACGACGCTGACTAAAATTACGTTCTTCATGTTCGTTTCTCTTCAGGAAGGAATTAGTCGTGAGCTGATCTACTTCCCTTGTATTCCCAGGTTACGCATCCGCCTATATAGGTGGCTGCGGTCAACTCCCATTTCTTCCGCGGCCTTGCTTACATTGCCGTCATGCTGTGCAAGTTTATGGAGGATAAATTCACGTTGGTATGCGTCGGTCGCAGCCTTGAAAGATGGGAAGCGAAAGCTCGACGCCGGCTTGTCGTCGGTGAAACCAAGTTCGGGAAGATCATCGGGACCTATATTCTGTTTTGCATTCATGATTATGATCCGTTCGATAGTGTTCTTTAGTTCCCGAACGTTTCCTGGCCATGTATGCGTCTGAAGCCGCTCAACGGCATCGCTGGAAAAAGTCTTTGATCGCTTTCCGTTGTCGAATGAGAATCTGCGATTAAAATGCTCGATCAATAGCGGAACATCTTCCAGCCGCTCGCGCAATGGGGGCACCTGAAACGGTATCACATTTAACCTATAAAATAGGTCGTGACGGAAATTGCCGTTCTCGATCAGGTCTTGCAGAGGCTTGTTTGTCGCCGAGATGACGCGTACGTCCACCTTTACCGGAGTGTTGCTTCCCACCGGCTC
>CAYTDJ010000157.1:0-6395 GCA_964436265.1 uncultured Chloracidobacterium sp.
TGGGCTACATTCTCAAAGCGGACGGCCTTTAGAACAAAATGAAGGTCGAAGATCAACTAAAGTACTTTGCTGCGGTGAAGGGAATGACATCTTCAGACGCTGAGAAGAAGATCGATTTCTGGCTGGAAAGGATGAAGCTGTCAGAATGGAAGACAAAGAAAACGACCGACCTATCAAAAGGAATGCAGCAGAAGATACAGTTCATTTCCACTGTGCTCCATGATCCCGATCTTCTCATCCTCGACGAACCTTTTTCCGGCCTTGATCCGGTCAATGTTGAATTCATGATAGAGGTGCTATCTGAGTTTCGAACCCAGCAAAAGACCGTGATCTTCTCGACGCATTTGATGGAGACCGCCGAAAGGTTGTGCCACGACATCATTTTGATCAACAAGTCTAGAAAGGTCGTCGGTGGCAGCCTGCGCGAGGTAAAGGAAAGTTATGGCAAGAATCTCATAGCGTTTCGTGGAATGGGCGCCGATAACCTGATCTTGGACCGAACCCTTGTCGACAAGGTGGTTTCACATGCAGACGAACAGGAACTTCATCTTGCCGTGGGGGTTGATTCTCAGCAACTGCTGAGGGCGCTGATCGACAGCGGGGCCGAGATCACTAAATTTGAGATCACCGAACCGAGTTTGAACGACATTTTTATTGAGAAGGTGCAGAATGCGTAAATTTCTTGCGGTAGTTAAGCACGAGTACAGGAAGGTCGTTCTGAAATGGTCGTTTCTGATCGGCACCCTTTTACTTCCTTTCCTGGCGGCGTGTTTCGCGTTTGTTCCGCTGATAATTTTCTCTCTAAAGGGCGAACCATCGCGTATCGCTATCGCGGACCCGACCGGGAAGATCCTCCCGCGGCTCGAAAAGAATCTATCCGCTGAGCGAATGGTCGAGAAGGCAAAAAAAGCGGCGAAGGATTCCCTGACAAAGATCGATGCTTCTCAAGAAGAGAAAATGCGAAACAATGCGGCCCAGTTCATGCAGGAATTCAAGTTGGTGCCATATGAGATCGGCGGTCGAGATCAAGATCAGATCAGGGCGGATCTGCTGGAAAAGATAAATCGCGGAGAAATAAATGCGTATCTTCTCGTCCCTGGAAATTTTGATTCACCTGACGCACGTTTTGAGTTCCGCTCCCGGAAAGGAAGCGATTTTGTGTCGAACAGCACGTTCAAGGACGCATTGAACGACGCGGTCAGGTCACAGCGATTGGCTGAAGCGAACATTAGCGAAGAAAAGCTGGCACAATTGAGCGCCCCGGTCAATTTTGACGCAAAAGGAATCGATGAGCGCGGTGCAGAGAAGGATTCGGACGGAGTGTTCATTGCGTCGTTCGTTATCGGATTGATGATCTACATAATGCTGGCGATCTACGGACAACAAATTCTCGGCGCAGTTGTCGAAGAAAAAGAGACGCGGATCGCCGAGATACTTTTCTCTTCAGCGCGCCCTTTTGAACTGATGCTCGGTAAACTTGTCGGGGTCGGACTCGCTGGACTAACGCAGCTTGCGATCTGGGTCGGAACCGCTTCGATACTACTTGGTTTCCTTGCTTTGCAGACCGATTTTCAAGTGATCCTGGCATCGGTTCCTACGATCACCCCGATCATGGTCGTCTACTTCCTGATATTCTTCTTGCTGGGATTCTTCATTTACGCCTCGATATTTGCACTTATCGGATCGATGGTCACCACAGTTCAGGAGGGCGGCCAGTTTGCGTTTCCTCCGATGATGCTGCTGCTTGTCGGCTTTTATTTTAGCTTTGCAGTTATCCGTGATCCGAATTCGAGCCTCTCATTCTGGACATCGATCGCTCCTTTCTTTGCACCGATCACGATGCCGGTCAGGATCATCGCCGAAACACCACCGGCGTGGGAGATAGCCCTATCGATCGCGGTAAACGCGGCCGCGATCGCGGGACTGGTATGGATCGCGTCGCGAGTCTATAGGGTTGGAATGCTTATGTATGGCAAACGGGCGACCATCCCGGAAATCTGGAAATGGATATGGCAAGCTTAGATCGATGCCGACCGAAATAGAAAAGAAATACAGGCTTACTGGTGGCCGGCGTACGGAGATCGAGTCCGAACTGCGCCGGCAAGGTGCCGAATACGCCGGAGAGGAATTCGAAGAGGATACGATCTTTTCAAACGATTCTCTTCGGGCCGCCGGCGGTATAGTTAGGATCCGACGTGTTGGCGAAACAACCCTATTGACATATAAACGCCGAGTCGAGAACCAGTTCGACGTGAAGGAACAGATCGAGCATGAGACAGAGGTGAAAGATGCCGGTTCGATCAGATCGATCCTGACCGAACTGGGTTTGGGGCCGGTACTGATCTACGAAAAGCGCCGTTCTACGTGGAAGTTTCGATCGGTTGAAGTCGTATTCGATGAACTTGCGTTCGGGTCGTTTATGGAGATCGAAGGCTCGGTGACCGGCATTAGGGAGGCTGAATTGCTGCTTGGGATCGATGATCTCGAAACCGTTCACGAAACTTATCCAAGTTTGACTGCGCAGTTTGGAAGCAGGTCAAACGGAATTATCGAATCCAGATTTCAAAAGAATGGTCCGTAAGATCAAGTTCCGCGCGTGAATGATCGGTCAGGTATTATCCAAGCGCGCTAATCGTCGTCGCTGGTCAGTTCGCGCAAAGCAAGTATCTGGTCAACTATAGATCCAGGCTCAAAGGGCTTGGTAAGGTAGCGGTGAAATCCTGCTTCGAAGGCGCGCTGCCGGCTTTCCGCCGATGCAAAAGCGCTCAATGCGATCGCAGGTATTGAACCACCTCTTTCTTTGGGAAACTCACGCAGCCTGCCTATGAATGTGTACCCGTCCTCTTCCGGCATTGCGAGATCCGAGATCAAAATATCCGGAAGCGGGCTCAGTTCGTCCTGAATAATTGCCATACCGTTTCGAGCTGAATCAGCAGTGCGGATGGTAGCGCCATTTTGTTCGAGAAAGATCTGAAGAACTTCTCGGGAATCTGGATCGTCCTCGACGATCAGGATCTTTATTCCCTCGAGTCTCTTTTTCTCCGGTTCAGCGGGAATGTTGTTTGCCATCTCGGCTACTTGAACCGATGAGTCGGACAAGGGAAGCGTGACGGTGAATTTTGATCCGTATCCAAGACCGGTGCTTTCCGCCACTACCGTGCCACCGTGTTTGCCAACCAAAATGTTTACGATAGAGAGGCCAAGGCCTAGGCCGCCGCTGCGGCGAACCTGTTCGGCATCACCCTGAGCAAACTGCTTGAAGATCGTCGGAAGGCCCTTTGGGTCGATGCCTTGACCAGTATCGGTGACCGTCACTTCGACCGTCTCCTCCGTAGAATGAATGGCAACGGCAACGTCACCTCCGGCCGGTGTAAATTTGATCGCGTTGGAGATCAAATTTCCGAAGACCTGCTGCAGCCGGCCCGAATCACCAAACACCACTACTCTGTCGACGTCTGAGGACAAGCTGTAGGTCAACTGATGACTTTCAGCGGTCGGCTTCTGGGCTTCAAACGTTGACCTGACAACGTCGACGAGATTTACAGGCCGATATTCGAGCTTCAATCTACCGGAAGCGACACGTACGGAGTCGACCAGGTCGTTTATCAGTTTCTTTTGAACCTGGGCGCTCTTTTCAATAGTGTCTATGGCCTTCTTCCTCGTTTCCTCGTTAACGTCGCGTTTGAGTATGTTCGTCCAGCCGATTATCGCGTTCAGCGGTGAGCGAAGTTCATGAGAAACAAATGCGAGAAAGAAGTCTTTGGCCCGATTCGCGATCTCCGCTTCGTCGCGGGCTTTCTTTTCACGCTCGTAAACCCGTTCAAGCTCGGCGGAGGATTCTTTTTCTGCCGTAATGCGTCGGACAACTCCGACCATCCTCTTTGGTGTACCGTCTTCATTTAGAAACGAGCGACCTTCTGCGCAGAGCCAGTCGACCGAACCTTCCGAATTGACGACTCGAAACTCCTCTTGGTATTTCGTGCCTTTCCGTCGAGTCTCTTCGAAGAAATCACTTACTTTCCTTTTATCGTCAGGATGGACAGCGGCAATGAACTTCTCGTATGTCAGCTCTTCGTACGTAGAAAGGTAGAAAAGTTCGTTACAACGAGGTGTAGAATATGATCTGTCTTCCGAATCATCCCAAAACCACAAACCTATCTCCGCATTCTCCGCGGCTAACAAAAACTGCTCGCTTTCGGTCCAAATGTTAGGGATGCCACCGACTGCATCGATCCTGCGCCCGCAGACAAATAGAGAATTACCAAGACGCTGGAAAGTAACCTCAAGTGGGCGCTTTTCATCCGCACTCACGCGGAAATCGATGGCCAGCTTTGCTGTGCCAACTTCGACGGCTGTCGAGATGGCCCGTTCAAGAAGTTTCGGGGTGTTTTCCGACGACTGCCAAAATATGGTGTCGGGAAACCTTTGAGCGATCTGAAGCTGCGGCTCCGCGTTCGTCTCGTCGAATATCTTGCCTTTCAGGTCAATGATGTGCCCATCGAGATCAAGCGTGCCGTACATTTCAAATACGTTTTCGAAAATAAGGCTAGCCGATGCACCCAATTCTTCAGGCGCATCGGCTTTGACTAGATCCCTGGCAGTTGAATTCGCCATATAGTGACGACGCGAGATCGCGCCTAGCGGATGAATAGATCCCGCCGGCTTCCTTGTTGCGGGTTCAATTCTAGCAAATCTACTGACCAATGATCAGGCGACCCGACGTCCGGTGACCAGCCGCACCAAAAAGATCACAAGTGCGACCAGGATTATTGCGTGCAGTGCACCTCCGAATGTCTGTCCCGTGACCATCCCAAGCAGCCACAGTATCAAAAGAATAATTGCAATCGTCTCAAGCATAAGTTCCTCCCTTGTTCGAAAATAAAAATGACTTTCAGCGGTAATCTCGCAATCAACATCTGTGCCAGTGCTTTCTATTTGACGGGAACAAGGACTGCAACAAGGAATCTTCTCGAACTCGACTTTTTTGATGTAGTTCTGAAGTATCAAATCAGTACAACACGATCAGGGGAATCCCGGAATCAATAATTTTTTCATCAGATCGAGGTGAATCAAAATCGTACAACTTCAAGAAGCCGACTAAGTGCTAACTATAACAAAAAAGTGAGCTTATCGAACTTCCGCCATTGGCACAGGCATTGCGACTAGAACCTTCGAGACAGCATTTGAGCATCTTTAGATGATTGCTCAGTTTCGACTGACGAGGTTGCTTAGGATCCCATTACGGAACGGAATTAGATACTTACTCCTTACATTCCGAACGTCGGTTTTAAATTGGCAAACAAATAGTTACGCTGCCTACGTTCGATTTTGATACAATACTATGTTTAGCAAAACACGCGGAGAATATGGAGACGTGGCGAATAAGGCTCTGGTAATTGACGACGACCCGTTTACGCTCGAGCTCTTCTTGTTCGAACTTAAGTCACAAGGTTTCGAGGTCACGACCGCGAGCAACGGGTCGAAAGGCCTCGAACTGCTTCGGGATCAAGACTTCGATGTCGTCTTGACCGATCTGAATATGCCGGACATCAACGGCATTGAGATGGTTCGGCAGTCACGTGAACTTCGTCCAAATACCGAAGTCATCGTTGTGACCGGAGATGACTCTACCGAGAGAGCCGTTGAGGCGATCCGCGAGCGAGCATTTGACTACATAGTCAAGCCGGTCGATTTCGGAAAACTATTTACAGTTGTCCGCAATGCGGTGGAACGCAAGCGACAGACGCTGATAAACGAGCGTCAGGCGGCCGAGATCAGACAGCTTCGAGATCGGCTTTCCAGCAAAACCTCGTTCGAAGGCATTATCGGCGGCGCGCGTTCGATGCAGAACATCTACGAGATAATCGAAAACGTAGCTGAATCGGATGCTAACATTCTTATCCTCGGAGAATCAGGTACAGGTAAGGAGGTCATCGCAAATGCGATCCATTACAAATCGCATCGGTCGAAGATGCCTTTCGTAAAGGTCAATTGTTCCGCCTTGCCAAAGGATCTGATCGAATCCCAGCTCTTCGGCCACGTCAAAGGGTCGTTCACCGGAGCAAACGCGGACAAGATCGGATTTATCGGCCAAGCCAATGGCGGCAGTCTCTTGCTTGATGAGATCGGTGAAATGCCCATCGACCTTCAACCCAAATTGCTGCGTGTTCTACAGGAAAAGGTTTATTACCGGGTCGGTAGCGACAAACCCCAGCAGGCGGATTTTCGTCTGATATGTGCGACCAATCGTGATCCTTTTGAGGCGATCAAAGACGGCAATCTTCGCGAGGATCTATATTATCGAGTGAACACCATCGAGATACGCATACCGCCATTGCGAGACCGGATGGAAGATGTGCCGATGTTGGCTGAACATTTCCTACATCTGTACGGCG
>CAYTDJ010000158.1:0-3518 GCA_964436265.1 uncultured Chloracidobacterium sp.
CATATAACTGGGGTATGACCGGCGACGTTGCAGTTCCCGAAGACTACGACGGCGACGGAAAAGACGACATAGCGATCTGGCGGCCCGGTGATCCCGGTGTCGCGGCGTTCTGGATCTTGCTTTCATCAAACTCCACATTAAAGGTCGTTAACTTTGGACGCACCGGCGACGACCCGACAGTAACCGGAGATTGGGACGGAGACGGTAAAGCCGACCCCGCGGTCTATGACCCAACTGCGGGCGGAAGCACGGGTGCTTTCTATATCCGGGAAAGTATCACCGGTTTAACAAATGTTGGACGCTGGGGAGTGATAGGCGATAAGGCCATTCGCGGCGATTTTGACGGCGACGGCAAGATCGATCCCGTGGTTTTCCGTCCGTCCGATGGAAATTGGTACCTGGTCAGGACGAGTGACGGAGTAGCTGTCGTACAGAACTGGGGCTTGGCGACAGATACGCTTGTCTCGGGCGACTTTGACGGCGACCTGAAGAGCGATTTCGCGGTTTTCCGCAGCGGCGTCTGGTGGATACGTCGAAGTTCGACCGGACAACCTTGGATCATAAGCTGGGGCAGCCCGGGAGATGTTCCGGTTCCCGGAGACTATGACGGCGACGGCAAGACCGATCCCGCGATCTTTCGAAATGGAGTGTTTTACGTGCTTGGCTCTGCCGGCAGCGTGAGCGTATTCAATTGGGGGATCTCCTCCGATATGCCCACAACCTCGGTCATTAACAAATAGTCGGAGTTTCGGCAAAGCGAATGAAGATCAAGGGCGCAGAAATGCGTCCTTGGTCTTTTTGCTTTTGCAGACCATCAACCGCAATAAATACGGAAGTCGAGTTCGGGGAAGATGTTGTCGCGCGATTCGATCTCGGCGAGAAGGTCGAGGGAATGCTGAGAGAGAACCACCCCGTCAGCCGAAGCGGCTGCCACCCCTCCTTCGTAAGGAGGGGAGCCTTTTGGGTCGGACGCCTGCGGGCCGGCCTGAAGCGTGTCCAGCATTTCGGAGAGGAGGTTGAAGCGGTGGATGTGCGATTGGAAACGCCGCGACGAATATTCGACCGTCGTGCCCTGATAGATCTGAAACGCCCAGTCGGACGATTGCGCCAGCAGGAGTTCGCGGGCCATTTGGTTGAGGATCCGCCGCGCAAGTTCATTTCCCGATGCTGCCGCATCGGTGGGGACAGGGGTGTCCCCGCTCCATTTGTTTGCGTACTCGGTCATGCGGCGTTCGGCGTCGTGCTGGTACGGATACATCCACGAATTGCCTTCGTTTAGCCAGACCTTGTAGTAACCGGCTTCGCCCCATGAGGACGCGGTCGGCTGCTGACGTTGGATCGGGAGTCCCGAATCGAGAAAATCTCCGGGTGTGACCGCCACGATCTCCGATTGGTCCCAATGTAATTTCCTGAAAAAGAAATCGATGAACTGCGGCCCTTCGAACCACCAATGTCCGAAGAGTTCGGCGTCGTAGGGCGAGACGACGAGCGGCGGATGGCCCTCAAAGGTCTCGCGGAGTTTGTACGCCTGTTTGATGCGTTCGCCGATGAAGTGCATTGCATTTTCGGCGACCTTTTCGCGCGCGAGCGACGGCAGATATGGCTTTTTGGCCTGTTGCGGCACGTCCTTGCCCGTGATGCGGTGATACTTTAGGCCGAGGTGGCGGCGTGCACCGTCAGCGTGGAGGTGCGGCTTTAGGTAATCCATCGGCGCGTCCCAGCCGATGTCTCGGTAAAATTCGCGGTAGAGGTCGTTACCCGGATAGCCGATCTCAGCCGACCAGACCTGCTGGCTGGTCTCGACATCGCGTGCGAAAACCGCGACGCCATTTGGGCAAACCACGGGAGCATGCACGCCGAACTTCGGCCGCGGATCGCCGTAAAGCAGCGCGTGGGTATCGGCTACGAAATATTCGATGCCGGCGTCTTTTAGCAAGGTTTCGATGCCCGGTTCGTAGGCACATTCGGCGAGCCATATGCCGCGCGGGCTTCGGCCGAAATGCTTGCGGTAATTTGCAACGGCGAGCTGAACCTGCGCGCGGCGCGCTTCGGGCGTGGAGATCAGCGGCATGAAGCCATGTGTTGCCGTGCAGGTAATTATCTCCAGCACGCCTTCTTCCTGAAGCTCGCGAAAAGCGTTGATCAGATTGCGGCCGTAGCGGTCGTTCCAGAGATGCAGTGACATCGAGAGATTCTCGACATACATCTGCGCGGCTTCGATGAACTCCGGTGCTTCGGTGCGTGTGCGTTCCTCTTCCTTTCGGGCGAGCTCGAGGAGGTTTTCGAGATGGCGAGTGTAGCGTTCTTCGAGCAGCTTATCGGCAAGCATCTCGCATAAGGGCGGCGAGATGTTCATCGCCAGACGCGGCCCTGCACCGGCCTCGTGCAGATTCTGCAGAATGAAGATCAGCGGAAGATAGACCTCGGTGATCGCCTCGTAAAACCAGTCTTCTTCGAGGAATTCGGGATACTCAGGATGCCTGACGAACGGCAGGTGTGCGTGGAGGATCAGGCTGAAGTAACCAACCGGCATAATTTGTCAGTACCGCCGCTGGTAAGCGGTGGGCTGCACTAAGCGTCAAATAAATACGGTAAAGGCCAACGTGACCGAGTAGAACTAACTATTATTAGATCGCAACCGTATCAATTAGGTTCAATGGATCAATCAATCTTCAGCAACTCGTCTCCCTGGCCGTACAATACGTAATCGACTGCAGCGTTCACGCTTTTGTCATTCCACAAGTAGCGTTTACTGCCGCGAACAGACCAAGGACTATACTTTTCATGCCAAACGCCGCGTTGCCGCATATGTCTCGTTGCGTTTGCCTTCAATGCTTGGAGCACCTTCGACGGGCTTTCGGTACCCGCGTTTACAACGACGTGTCCATGATTGGTCCTTATATTTATTGCATAAAGTCCCCAATCACGGAAATGGCAAGTTTCCTTTATTGCTGTTTCAACCGAATCCCGCATTTCTGCACTGAGGAACACCGGAGGATAAGCAAGGTTTGCCTCGGAGGCCGAATGCCATCTGGGGTGAGAAGGGATAGTGGGCGTACCAAATACGTTATTACTTCGATCCACCGAGCCCCGCTCGTCACCGTGAAGCCACGTGCCATGGCAACGGAACGTAATCAGAAATGCCAACGGAATTTCGGTGTCGTTCCACATGTTTGTACAGGCCTAAGGGTGCCGATCACTTCGCTGCCCACCGTTTAACAGCGATGGTTCTGACTTACCAGCCACCCGAAGGGCTTGAGGGCAGCGACGGCTGCGCAGCCCACCGCTTACCAGCGGCGGTTCTGACTTTGCGCCGGGTTACGGTCTTCGGGAAGTGGACAAGGCTTGCGCCAAATACGGCGGCGAGCTGTTCCTCTTCGACGATCTCATCTTCGCCGAGATCGAAATGGTCGCGAAGAGTGCCGATGGCCGAATCGCTAGTGAGCCGAGCAAGGTTTGCCTCCAGCAGAGCGAAGAGCGACGCGCTGATCTTCCAACGGAGCTCTTCTATCGGCACG
>CAYTDJ010000158.1:3618-6382 GCA_964436265.1 uncultured Chloracidobacterium sp.
CAGCAGAGCGAAGAGCGACGCGCTGATCTTCCAACGGAGCTCTTCTATCGGCACGCCGGACGCGATAGCAAGCAAAGCGTATCTAAGTTCGTCAGCGGTAAACCCATCAAACACTGTATCGTCGCCAATGAACTCCGCGAAGGCATCACGCGTGGCGGAATTGCTGGCCTCGATATCGTCACCGGCGAGGGCCACCTCGTAAGCATCGCGGCGGAAACCGGAAGCGTCGAGCACTTCGGCAAACTGGTCGGCGTTCACTGTCCAATCGGCATCGGTCGCAATACGCGGGCTCGGGCTTTTTCGCGGTGTCGTGACCGTATTCGAATAGAGCGCGCGAAAATAAGGACGGTTCGGCGCGTAGAAACCGATCTCGGCGCGATAGGTCGAATCGGGATCGACGCTGAACCAGTAGTTCCCTTCGGCATCCACGGCGTGGATCTCTTCGGTCTCGCGTGTCAGGTTGATGAGCTTTACGACGAGCGTATAGCTGCCGCGATTATCCCCGAACGCGCGGTGCAAGATCTGGAACGGGTTGTTCTTAAGCGACCAGTAAAAATAAACGCGTGTTGGCGTCTGCATCAGCAGGCGGGCGCGGTTCTCACGCGTCAGTGCCGGAAGTTTGGGCTCGCGGAGTTCCTTGAATGCCGGGGAAAGCTCCGTTTCCGGATCGGCTGCCGGTTCCTCTTCAAGCGCAGCCGCGATCCGAGCGGCTATCAAAGCATCGGCTTCAGCCGATCGAACCGTTTCACCCGACGAAACAGGTGAATATTCTTCAACGTCTTCTAATTTCTCGATCTCACTCATAAAAAACCGCACCAATTCCGAAATATGGAATTATGCGGTCTTTGGAGCTAAGTTACAAGCTAAACGCTTATTTTTTGGCGGTCTGTACGGTACCGGTCCCATTGGAAACGGACTGTATCTTGATCTCGAGCCTGCCGATCGATGTGTTCACCCGCGAACGCACCGGAAGGCGTTTTTCGTCGTCCGTTATCCAGATGATCATGCTTCCTTTGCTTTCGATCAGGCGTCCGGGGCCGAAAACCGCGGGTTCGACGCGAAAGCACCAGACCTTGCCGATCTCGGTCTTTTGGAGTTCGCGGGCCGTCACCCGGATCGGAACGTCGTAAACCAGGCCCGAATCACTCACCTTTAGCGTAAACGACTTGCCTACCGCAAGCGGGAGCAATCTCAGGCTATAAACGCCGGATACGAGATCGTGCGTCGTGCCTTCGATCTCGGACGCGATCTTGCGCGGCGGTTTCATCGGTTCTTTCGGGTCGATCTCGGTATATGTCACGCGCTTGTCGCCGTAATCGAACAATGCTTCACTGTCGCGGACACGTTCCTTTTGAACGTCGTGTTTGACCGTCTTGTTCACGCGAAAGACATCGTTGTCGATCGTCGATTCAAGCCGCTGTAGAAAAGTAAAACGGAAAAGCTTAAGAAGCGTTCCTTTCGAGCGAGCCTCGGCAACAATGCGATAATCGTCGCCCGCGACGCGATCGACCTTGAATGTAAGGTCGGCAACGCTGATCCCCGAGATGATCTTGCTAAGCTTGCCCTCGTAAGTAAGGGTCTCGCCATCGGAGAACGGCATGGCGGACGGCTGCGCGAACGCGACCGACGCCGACAGCACGAAAACAGCGGTGAAAATGAAATTTCTGATCGAAAAGCGGACCATCGTTTATCTGAAAAAATAGATCTTTGCGGCAAGAACAGCGGCGGCCAAAACCGAGCCGATTGCTGCAAGATATTCGCCGTGTTTCAAGTATAACTGAAAATCAAACCTGCGTTCCGATTTTTTCCAAGGCGTCAAACGCGGAAGGAACAACGGAACTGCTTCGGCATACTCCCGATATTCATCACCGATGACGTTCTCTAGTTCTTCTGCTTCGACGTTTATCACGGGAAAATAGATGCTTGCGAAGAATAGAAGACTAAGCAAAGCGAGCCACCAAACGCCGGACGCTACGCCGAATCCGATCGTTATTATCAGAGTTCCGAAATAAAGCGGATTTCGCGTAAACGCGTACGGGCCGGAAGTATCTAGTTCGCGGGTCTTTCTTATGTGGCCGCATGCCCACGCCCGGATCAGAATACCGAAAGCGGCAATACCAAAACCCGCGGCAAGCGTAACGACCGATGGCGCCGAAAAAAACAAATAAATGAGTGCAAACAGGAATCCTGAAAATACACGATAGCGTTGGAGAAACCTGGTAAACCTTGAAGACATTATGAATTGACGACGTGACCTCGCTTTTGATCCGTTTGCGACTCGAGGCGTTTTTTAACGGCATTGAAAACGGTTTCGGTAGTAATTTCCATACATATCCAATTTGAACATCGACGGCGATGGCAATCAACACGGCAGCCGATGTCATTTCGCTCGACGCAAATATCATCCGGAAACGGACTGCCGTTTCGCCACCATTCTGTCGGGCCAAAGATGCCGACAACCGGCGTGCCTGCTGCCACGGCTAGATGCGTAGGGCCCGTGTCGCCGCCGATGTAAACTTCTGCCTTTTTAGAAAGCTCGTAAAACCCCTTCAGCGAAGGCTCGGCAAACACAACTTTGGCATCCCTTACTTTTGATAGTACGCGTTCGGCGAGATGCGCTTCCTTTGGCCCGGTCGAGACCGCCGAAGCGATTCCAAGCCGGGACCACAGCATTTCCGCAAGCTCGCCAAAGCGTTCGGCCGGCCATAGCTTAGTCACCCAACCGCCGCCGGGATTCAAGATCGCAAACCTCCCTCCTATCGAT
>CAYTDJ010000159.1:0-6366 GCA_964436265.1 uncultured Chloracidobacterium sp.
ACCGTGTCTCAGTTCCAGTGTGGCTGATCATCCTCTCAGACCAGCTACTGATCGTCGCCTTGGTGGGCCGTTACCTCACCAACTAGCTAATCAGACGCAAGCCCATCTTTAGACGTCATATAGACTTTAACAACATCACCATGTGGTGCCGCTGCATCATTCGGTATTAGCCCCGATTTCTCGGGGTTATTCCAAATCTAAAGGTAGGTTACTTACGTGTTACTCACCCGTGCGCCACTTTATGCACTTCCCGAAGGAAGTCTTAATCGTTCGACTTGCATGTCTGAGGCACGCCGCCAGCGTTGATTCTGAGCCAGGATCAAACTCTCGTTGATTTCTGTCTCATTATTTTACGTCAGAAATTCATCTGACGAGTTCATGAACCGAAGTTCATGAACATTGTTCGTTATTACGAATTAACACATGGACCTACATATCTAGTTTTCAAATATCAACTTCGTGCTCATCGGTTTAACCCGTGAGCGAAACTACTGATTATACATAACCAAATCAGCTTGTCAATCGCACTCAAGGAAATTGTTCGAATTTTTTAATTTATTTCGAAACTCTTTCGTTCGAGGCAATTTGTGATTTTGTACCAGAGTGAAGTTAAAGTCAAGTCGAGTTAAGCCGTTTTCCAAAATTAACCAAAACGGACCATTTAACTGATCCCAAACGTGCATTATCCCATTATCTAAATTAGAATCGTCCACGTTTCATAAACCGATCCTATGTCCAGTGAATTTGCGTACGACGCAGTTGCTTATCCGAGTTTTGTATTTCCGCATATACGTCCTGACCGCCTTGGAGCGATCGCGATGCTGCATGGCGTGGATGTCCCGCCAATTGATAACTGCCGGGTTCTCGAACTTGGCTGCGGCGACGGCGCGAATCTGATGTCGATCGCCTATTCAATGCCCGATTCCGAGTGCATTGGTTTGGATCTCTCTATAGAACGAATAAAGGAAGCAAAACAGATCGCCGAGGTCGTCGGCGTAACGAACACCGATTTCCATCAGGCGGATGTGCTGGAGTTTGACGCGGAAAGATTCGGACACTTTGATTTTATCATCGCCCACGGCCTGTTTTCATGGGTTCCTGAGTTCGTTCGGGAAAAGGTACTTTGGATCTATTCCAATTGTCTCAAGCCTAATGGCGTCGGCTACATTAGTTATAACGCTTACCCTGGTTGGCACCTTCGAGGCTTCATTCGGGACGCAATGCGATTTCAATCCGAACTTATCTCTGACCCGGCTGAAAAGGTCGAGTCAGCAATGAACTTCCTGAGGTTTCTAAAGGAAGGAGCACCGGATGATTCGTTTCTCAAATCGTTTTTGGCAGCGGAGATCGAGCTATCGGAGGACCGTCCGCCTCAGAATCTTTTTCATGACGAACTCTCTGACAACAATAAACCATTTTATTTCACGGAATTCGTCGAAATTATTGAAAGGTACGGACTGAAATACCTTGCCGAATCGGAGCCTGCATCAGCGTTTGAGCGGCGGTTTCCGGATTTTGTTCGCCAGGCGTTAGAACGGTTGGGTGAAGACTATCTTCGACGCGAACAATATGCCGACTTCCTCAAAGCTCGCCGTTTCAGAAGCTCCCTGATCTGTCACAAGGATGTAAACATAAATCATCGGGCCGATCGAAACCGGATCGACCGACTTTTAGTTGCTTCGATGTCGAGACCATTGACCCTCAATGCGAAATTAAATGACGACTCAACCGTTACGTTCGCAGGACCAGCCGAAAGCGAGTTTACGATCAATCATCCTTTCGTTAAGACCGCATTGAGCTTTTTGAGTGAAAAGTGGCCCGAACGGTTCACTTATCAAGCCGTGGAAAATATCGTCTCGGAACATTTTCCGAATCATGGCGAAGAAGAGAAGCTAGCCGGACTGCAGCTTTTGAAAGGATATTTGGTCGAGCTGTTTCATTCGACCGCGGTCGAATTTCGGTGCTTTGCTCCAATATTTCTACTGCACGTTTCTGAGCGGCCGAAAGTTTCCAACTTCGCCCGGTGGCAAGCGGGTTCCGGTTACGATTACGTAAATGGGATGACGGGGGCGAGTATGGGTATTCGGGACGAAATTGCCAGAGCGTTGCTGCTTGCTGCCAACGGAACACGAACACGTGACGAACTGGTCTCGGAATGTTCTCGCGTGGGGTCCGCGATGGAAGAATCAACGGAATCTTCGCCGGAGGATTTCGTGGACAATAATCTGAAAGTTTTTCTAAAGGCGGGATTGCTTGTCGCTTGAAAAATAACTGTTAATGGAGCGGGCGACGGGGATCGAACCCGCAACTTTCAGCTTGGGAAGCTGACACTCTACCATTGAGTTACGCCCGCAAATCCGGGAAGCCAACGCCGCAATTATGCCATAACGGCTCTGCACAACCAAGCGTTTTCTTTCTCATACGATCTGCTTTTTATAGGATGAAAAAACGCACAGACAAAGCTACGCCCTATGACGAGTTACCCTATCCCAGTTTCACCTTTCCGCAGACAAATCCGGACCGGCTTTCGACCCTAGCGATTCTTCATGGTTTGACACCCGTTTCTCCTTCAAAATGCCGCTACCTTGAGCTCGGCTGCGGTGATGGAACAAACATCGCTTATTCAGCGAGCATTTTTCGCGATAGCGAATTCTTCGGGATAGATCTCTCGACAAGGCACATCGATCGTGCTCGCGAAACTAGTTCAGTGCTGGAGCTGAACAATACGCAGTTCGAGGCAGTGGATATCCTCGACCTGGATGCGAATGAACTGGGCGAGTTCGATTACGTCGTAGCCCACGGCCTATTCTCTTGGGTCCCCGACAGTGTTCGAGATCGTATTCTCGAATTAATGCGAGATCGCCTGACCGAAAATGGGATCGGTTACATAAGCTACAACACGTATCCGGGGTGCTACGTCCGAAAGATCGGATGGGATCTTTTCGGCCTAAGGTCGAAAGATGTTGACGACCCAATTAAGAAGGCGGCGTCGGCGAGAGCCGTGTTGCCCATTATTGGTTCTGCCGCCGCCGAGGGCTCGTTTCAACGTTCCCTTTACGATGAGATCGAAGGCGATCTTGCCGGAAAAAATATATCCAACATTTTTCATGACGATCTCGCCGATTTGAATCATCCCTTTTACTTTCTCGAATTTGTACGCCTCATCGAAAATCATGGATTGAGATATGTCTGCGAGGCGGACCCGGCGTCCGTTGAAGAAGTTTCAGATCCGGAATTGACCAAGGAACTCGCGAGCCTAACTGACGACCCGTTGGAGCGGGAACAGTATAGGGATTTCATTGACCTGACAAAGTTTCGGATGAGTATCTTATGCAAAAACACTACCGCGCCCACAAATGCTGTCCTACCAAAGGCTATCAGACGGACGTATGCGATCACACCCTTGCGATTGGTCTCTGATACCTCTACGCTGGGAGACACTCAAACGGCAAGATTCGCCTCCATCGATGGCCGCTCGATAAAGGTCAATCACCCGCTTACAAAGTCTGTCCTCGCGTCGCTTGACCCGGTTGTCTCGAAGTATCTCTCCGAACTTATCCCGGACTCAGGTACTGAGGCGGAGACGACCTTGGAATTTCTGTCAAAACTCTATAAGGCCGGGTTATTGAGCCTTTTCACGGCTCCTTCATCGCCACTTTGGACGGTCGAAGAACTGCCGTTTGTGCACAAATTTGCGCGGTGGCAGGCTGCAAATGGCTGTGATTGTATGACTTCTCTGCTCGGTGTGAACATTGGCTTCAGCAGTGAACTGGTAAGAGCTATGGTCTCGCTGTTAGACGGCACAAGAGATAGTAGATCGGTCGTAAACGATTTGGTGGAGATGTTAGGGATCGAAGAGACGGACCGCGTCGAGGCCCTAAATCAATTACCGGAGATCGTAGATTCGAATCTGAAAAGTTTTGCTGAATTAGGACTGCTTACAGGACAGGATTAGATCGATCACCTCTCGAACGGCGCCTCGTCCTCCGTTTCTTTCAGTAACGTAGTGTGCGACCTGCATTACCGAATCATGAGCATCCGCGACGGCGACCGCGAAACCAACGAAAGGCATTACTTCCGCGTCCGGCGTGTCATCGCCTACAAATGCGGTTTCAATGGGATCGACTCCAGCCGCCGCGACGATCTCATGAAACGCCGAGACCTTTTCCTTTCGGCCCTGAAAAATGAATTCAATGCCAAGTTGGCCAGCACGAAGATCGACGATCTTTGAACTTCGTCCGGAAATGATGCCCGATCGGAAACCTGCCTTATGCCAATTAACGATGCCCTGCCCGTCGCGAGCATGGAAGACTTTCAGCGTCTCTCCGGATTCGCCAAAATAAAGGCGGCCATCTGTGAGCACTCCGTCGCAATCCAACAAAAGAAGCCGCACACGCTTGGCGGCTTCGATCTTTCCTGGATCCAAACGTGAAATGTCCATATCAACGGACCTCAAATACGTCGACCGAGCTAAGCTTCCATCCGCTCCCAACTCGAGCAAGCCGATAGACCGCCAAGCCCGACTCCGGCTCTCGATTTAGAAGTTTTATCGAAAGGTTAGTCTCCACGATCGCAGTGGTGTTGTCGATCAGATCGACGTGAGTGATCTCAGTCTTCCACTGAACGGTCTGACCCGCGACACCGCTCGCAAATCGCGAGGCTTCGCCCGGCAATACCAGAGAATCAAGGGCAGCCTTTTGGTTTGCTGCCGCCGCTTTGTCAAACTGTTCGAAATAGGCTGCAACCGAAGGATCGGAATTCTTAGACCCGGCTTTATTTCGAATGTTCCGTGCAGAAAGGCTCGCTCCATATTCGGCATCCGCACGAAGCGCCTCCGTACTGAATTTTACGGCCTGCTCATTCTGGTTGGCCCGAGAAGCAATGTCAGCAAGCCCGACCAAAGCCCACCCAATGCTGCGTGAACTCGGAAGTTTTTCATCTAAGACCGCCTTGAATTCCTTCTCGGCGTCTGTATTACGCCCGAGTGCTAAAAGAGAACGGGCAAGGAATATCCGTACATCGTCAAATCTCGGAAAATCAAAAAGCACGGCTCGAGCGGTTTTCTCTGCGTTTGCATATTCCTGCTTGTCAAATGACCGCTTGACGGCCAATAGAAGGTCGCTGTCGGTGAGTTCGCGTGGGGCGATATCGTCGGAGAAATCCGTTTGAGGATATAGCTTTTCACGGTCAATTTCGACACGCCGGATCTTATTAGGAGTCTTGAAGGTCACTTCACCAAAGTTCTTTGAGCGGACCGTCGTCGAAGCAGAAAGCCGTTGACCGTTCTCGAGCGTCGCCTCTACGTCTACTGTAACGTCAACAGCTCCGGTATTTTGCAGAGCGACTTTTGACTCACCCGCTCCCTGCTGAGGCAAGCCCGCTCGGAGGTTCATGTCCGTGGTCTGATCAAATCCGTAATCGAGGAATTCTTTCTGTTCGGGGAACGCGGCTCTGATCTCCGCCAATGTCACATTCCCGTCTTGTATCGAGGCCTTTATACGCGATCCGAATGAATCTGCTCCGGTTTTTATCGCAAGCAGTCGCCACAACATCGCGGCTTTGTTCGCCACAACCGCATAGTAATAGTCATCTAGAGGCGAAACAGTGCTTATCGGCTGATCTCTCTGAACTACGGCTGCATAAGCAACGCGTTGACGAAGCCTTTCGACATCTGCAACCTCCTTTCCGAATTTGCTTTCGATGAACTGCGTCGCGAGATAGCGCGAAAGACCTTCGCGAATTGCTCCGCCGCCGTCGCCGTTCACTGAGACCGACCCACCGAGCCATGTTTTAGCCACTCCCTCTGCGACGCTCATCGTCGTTTGTGAATCGAGTTTCGGCCGTCGGAGAACAGCTTCATCAAAAAGGATCGTACCACCGCTCGAAAACCCTGCTCCGCGGCGAACCGATATAAGTCTGATCGGAAAGTCTTGACCCTTTCCCAATCGGCTCTCGACATAGGACTTAGCCTCGGAAGCGAGCGACGCAAGTTCGGCGACCCGTTTTTGCTCGTCCGGATTCGCCCCTTTAGGCAAAAATACGGAAACGCCCCCTGAATTAGTGACTTCCCAATTTCCAGCTAGAAAGAAAGGATGTGAGCCAAATTTTCCTTCAAATGCGCCGCCAGATTCAGAACCCGATGAAACGATAGTTTGCCCTGCTGACGTAACTTGGATCCTCGTCGGGGCGTAATCCGCGCCACGCGCGAAGAACCAACTATTCGGCGTCGGATACCAGAATGAAAGCGGCAGAAATTGGGATCCGGCTGACGAGATCGCAGCAAGCCCTGAGTTGTCCTTTACATTCAACTTGTAATCGACGGCAACGGAAACCGTACCGCCGGGCGCGACCGTCGGCATTCTGACG
>CAYTDJ010000160.1:0-6347 GCA_964436265.1 uncultured Chloracidobacterium sp.
CGACCGTACTCAGTAGCCATCCACTGCTTCGGGCCGCGATCCTTCAAGCCGCAAGAACATTTGAATTTGTCCCATCGGCGTCTGGGGTTGAACATGAATTCCCACTGACGTTTCAATTCATGCCTGATGAGGTCGAACCGAAAGACGTTAAGAGATTTACTTGTCCATACTGGTTCGTGATCACTGCGCCGGGGCCAACTGTTGACATCTAATGACAAGTGCTTCGCCTTACTTCTCCGATTCCAGCATCTTTTTGGCTTCCTGCAATTCGGCCAGATGTTCCTTGGTCACTTTCGGGTAATGCAGGTTCATCGATTCCAGCTTTTGAACGATGACCTCTGAAACCGCAAGCCGCGTGAACCATTTCTTATCGGCCGGGATGACATACCACGGCGCAAGGTCGGTCGAAGTCGCCTCGATCGCGTCTTCATATGCGTTCATATAGTCAAACCAGAATCCCCGCTCTTTCGCGTCGCTGGCCGAAAACTTCCAGTTCTTTTCCGGCTCGTTTATGCGCGACAAGAATCGTTTCTTCTGCTCGGATTTTGAGACATTGAGAAAGAACTTGAGGATGTGAGTCCCGTTCTCTACAAGATGTTCCTCCCATTCTCGGATCTGTTTGAAACGCTTCCGCCACACGAACTTGTCGCCTTTCACTTCCTCGGGCAGATGCTGTGTCTGCAGAATTCCGGAATGAACGCGAACGACGAGCACTTCTTCATAGTGCGAGCGGTTAAAGATCCCGATGCGGCCGCGCTCGGGCAATGCCTTTTGGGTCCGCCACAGAAAATCATGGTCGAGTTCCTCAGCCGACGGCTGCTTGAATGAGACGACCTGGCAGCCCTGCGGGTTCAGCCCGCTCATCACATGCTTGATAGCTCCGTCCTTACCGGCGGCGTCCATCGCTTGAAAGATGATCAGCAGAGAATAGGTGTCCTGCGCGTATAGGACGTCCTGCAGTTCGGCCATCCGCTCGATGTTCTTTTGCAGGTCTTCCGCCGCCTGATCTTTGTCGGTATAATCGCCGGTGAAACCGGTATCGTGCTTGCCGAGGTCGAGCTTTGAGCCCTCTTTGATTCGGAATTTGTCGGTGTTCATAAGAAGATTAGCCACAGATTAACACAGATGCATAAACTATTTGGGAAAACCATCCTGCCGCTAATGCTTACCGTTCTTTCGGCCGGTGTACTCGCGCAAACAAAACTTGTTCCGCAGCGGATCTTACTGAAAAACGGACGCACGGTCACGCTGAATGCACCGTCGGATCTTGAGATCATCCCCGCGGCCGAGGGACTGAAAAGGGTCCGCTTTTTTGCAAAGGCTCCGGACGGACGGATCTTCGTAACGGATATGTATAACTTGACGGACAACAAACGCGGCTCGATATACATTCTCGACGGTTGGAACGCAGCAACAGGAAAGTTTGGCAAGGTCATTCGGTATCTGTCGGGATTGCACAATCCAAACAGCGTCCAGTTTTACCGCGACCCCTCCGGACAGGAATGGATCTACATCGCCGAAACGGGAAAGCTGACTCGCCGAAGATTTACGCGTGGCGAAACGGCGCCGACTGACCTGAAACCGCAAACGATCGCGACGTTTCCAGACTACGGATTGAGTTACAAATATGGCGGCTGGCACCTGACTCGCACTCTTGCATTCGGGCCGAACGGAAAGCTATATGTTTCGGTCGGGTCTAGCTGTAATTCGTGCGTGGAAAAAGAAGACGTGCGCGCTGCCGTTTTGGAGATGAATCCTGACGGGACGGAAAGCCGGATATTTGCAAAGGGTTTGAGAAATGCTGTCGGGCTCAAGTGGATCGGCGATAGTTTGTATGCGACGAATCAGGGCTCTGACCATCTGGGGCTGCAGAAACCGGACGAGACGTTTTATTTGCTCGCCTCTCCGACCAACTCTCTTGGTGCAAAAGGGGAGCCGAAGGATTACGGCTGGCCCTATTGCCATTCGTCAAGCGGAAAAGTCTTTGCAGACCCAAAACTAAAACGACGTTCCGGTTGTTCCAACGTCACACCGCCTTACTCGTTCTTCCCTGCCCGAAGTTCGGCCCTCGGTTTCGATTATTTTGATGACGCCGATTCACCGGCGTTATTCAAAGACGCCTTTCTTGTCTCGCTTCACGGCTCGACGAACAAAGCGATCGGACACGGCTACAAGATAGTTATTCTTCGAAAGGGCAAAAGGCAGCAAGATCTTGTGACCGGATTTCTCCAAGCCGGCAGCGTCGTCGGCAGGCCGTGCGACATCATGAAACTTGGGCCGGACTCGTTCCTTTTTACGGACGATAACAAAGGAGTCGTTTATTTAGTGCGGAAACGGCGATGAATCGCTAGACTAATCCTAATGAACATCGGGATCACGGTTTATCCGACATACGGCGGGAGCGGCATCGTAGGCTCGGAGCTTGGTCGTGAGCTTGCCGAGCGCGGTCATACGGTGCATTTTATCTCGTCCGTATTGCCGACCCGCGTTACGGAGCTGAACGACCGCGTGCATTTTCATGAGGTCGAGATGATGACCTATCCGCTGTTCGAACATCAGCCCTACGATCTTGCCCTGGCGACAAAGATGGCGACCGTAGCACGGGCCGAGAAGCTAGATCTATTTCACGTTCATTACGCGATCCCTCATTCGATCAGCGGCATACTTGCCCGCGAATCCATAAAGGACAAACGATACGTCCCGGTGATAACCACTCTGCACGGGACCGACATCACGCTCGTAGGTGCCGATCGCTCGTATCTCCCGATCACGCGCTATGCCTTGCAGCAATCTGACGGCGTTACGGCAGTTTCTAAGTTTCTGAAGAAAGCGACGATCGAAACTTTTGATTTTGACGACGTCGAGGTCATTCCAAACTTCATTTGCCCATCGCATTATCGAAAACTTACTGACTGCAGCTTAAACAATGAACTTGCGCCCAACGGAGAAAAGCTGCTTGTGCACGTATCGAATTTTCGTCCCGTAAAGCGTGCTATCGACTGTGTCGAGATCTTCGCGAAGGTGAGAAAGGAATATCCGAATGTGCGTCTCGTGATGGTCGGCGACGGGCCGGAACGCGCCGCGGTAAAGCATCAGGCAAAGGTCCTTGGAGTCGAAGACGACGCGGTCTTTGTCGGAAAAAAGGCGAACATTGCCGAATACCTTGGAGTGTCGGATATTTTCCTCCTGCCGTCTGAACTGGAGTCATTCGGCCTGGCCGCGCTCGAAGCTCAGGCTTGTGAGCTGCCTGTTATTGCTACTCGCATCGGCGGTATTCCCGAAGTTGTGAACGACGGCGAGAGCGGATTCTTAAGCGACATCGGCGATGTGGAAAAGATGTCAGCCGACGCACTCAAGCTGCTGACAAATGACGAGATGCGGCGGGCTTTCGGAGCCCGAGGGCGAGAGATCTCTGTTCAACGATATTCGACCGACGTCATCATTCCGCAGTACATTGCCTTTTACGAAAACGTCTTGAGCAAAACACAGGCCGCTACGGCTTGACGGAACGCGGACGCCCCCGTCCGCAGTTGATGCAATTTGGAGATCCCGACAAATTGATCCAGGTCACGGCTGCCTTCTCGTTGTCCATGCTGTTACAATGAGCTTTAAATGCGGACGAGGGCGTCCGCGTTCCCTTTTATGGTCTTGCGGCGGTACATGCATAAACGCGAGCGGCACTTTGCGATGTTGAACGACAATCGCGTAGTGCAGCCGTTCGAATGGGGAACGGAGTTCGTGTCCGATCATGTAAATGGCGACGATCCCAGAGCCGTGCTGTTAGAGCATTCCCGGCATGTGGTCGAAAACAGCGACGAGTATTTTGCCGCACCCGAGGGTTTGGAGTTTTCGCTGGAAACCCGCTTGTATCCGTCGTCGGCTTCCCTAAACGCAAACCCGCCGAAGAAGACACCAGTGCAAACAGAAGTAAAGGTGTTGACCTGGCAGAGCGCTATCGAGACACCTTCCGCAGAAAACAACACGGCCTATGCGACCTACTTTCCGCACGAAAATAAACGGGCCGCGGTTATCGTTTTGCCCCATTGGAACGCAAAGGCGGGAACATATTTCGATCTGGGCAAGTTCTTTAACAAGGTCGGCTTGTCGGCGCTACGGCTGACGCTTCCCTATCACGAAGAACGTATGCCGCCGGAACTCGAACGGGCCGACCATCTTGTTGCTCCGAATGTGGGCCGATCGCTGCAGTCGATACGGCAGGCGGTCGCCGACACTCGCGCAGCGGTATCGTGGCTGAAAATGCAGGGCTACGAAAAGATCGGCATCGTTGGCACAAGTATCGGTTCGTGCGTCGCGTTCATGGCATTTGTCCACGATCTGCGGATCGACGCCGCCGTTTTCAATCATGTTTCGGGTTACATGGCCGATGTCGTTTGGCACGGCCTTTCAACCTATCACGTCCGCAAAAGCTTTGGCGATAATATCTCTCTCGACGAA
The DNA here is from genome assembly GCA_964436265.1 of uncultured Chloracidobacterium sp. Taxonomy (GTDB): domain Bacteria; phylum Acidobacteriota; class Blastocatellia; order Pyrinomonadales; family Pyrinomonadaceae; genus OLB17. The sequence continues at coordinate 4,456 of CAYTDJ010000160.1, forward strand.
CTTCGTGAATATTGGCTGCCCGTTTCGCCCATGGCCTATATGGAAAAACTGGCATCACTTCCCGAACGGCCGCAAAGGTACATCTATACAAAATACGACCTCAGCTTTCCTATCGATCTTTCGCTCGAAACAATGGAAGCGCTCAGGCAACACAACATCAAGCACAGCGAGGTCTCGCTGCCCTGCGGCCACTACACGCTCGGCGAAAAACCATGGGTGTATTTGGATGGATACAAGATCATTTCCTACCTTCGCAAACATCTCAAATAGCATCCAATTCCGGCGAGACTGCGTCCTATTGTTTAAGCACCGAAAGTGCTAAAATTCTCTCCGTTCCCGGATGACCCAATCGGCCGAAAAACACAGTTCTGCGATCGACGAAGCGGTATCGCGGCTGATCGCGCGTGCCGGAAATGCGCGCGGTCTTGGATCGGCAGATCTGCGGCCAAGGATCGATTCTGCGCTTGGTAAGTATCTGTTCAAGGAAAATTCGAATACTGAGCACCGCGAGGTCAGCGCTTTTGTCGATGAATTAAGGGCGGACGACCTTTGCCTGATAATCGCCTGTGAACGCGGCGACGAAAAGGCCTGGGAAGATCTGGTCGCTAATTTCGATTCGACGGTGAAGTCGGCCGCGAGAAAGATCTCGGCAAACAGCGAAGACGCCGAAGACCTTGCAAGCGGGATCTGGGCTGAGCTCTACGGCTTACGTCAGGACGCTGACGGCAACAAAAAGAGCAAGCTGGCGTATTATTCCGGACGCGGCAGCCTGGCCGGATGGCTGCGGGCGGTCGTATCGCAGCTCGCTATCGATCAATACAGAAAACAATCGAAATTCGTCCAGATCGAGGAAACCCGTGAATTCGAAAACATCGCTGAAGAATCGTCAAATCATTCCGGTAACAGCCAGGTGCTGCACCACACGGAAAGCCCGGAGGAATTGTTCAGCGAAAAACAGACTTCTGAAGATGTGAGTGCCGCCCTTCGGTCGGCGGTCGCCGGCCTCGATGACGAAGATCGGCTGATAATGAAACTCTATTATTTTGACGATCTCAAGCTGAAAGACATCGCCGCGACGTTTGGTTATCACGAGGCGACGGCGAGCCGCAAATTGGTCCGCGTTCAGTCAGAGATCCGCAAATTGGTCGAAAAAGAGTTGAAGAAAACGCATGGCTGGAGCGAGGGAGAGATAAAGCGATACTTGGCGGAAACTGCTGCGCGTCTTGGAGTTAGCCTTGAAAAGATGTTCGCTGTTCTGATCGTCGCGGCAGTGCTGCAAGATTTTTTGGTTTAAAGCGTTCTGATAATGGGTTACGAGACCATGAAAGGTGAAAAAGTGAAAATGGGGAAATGGGAAAAAGCGAAGGAACTCTTCGCCTGACTTTTTCAACATTTCACTTTTCACCTTTTGTACATTTACAGATGGAACTGGAATTCGACAAGGAAATAGATGCTTTGATGCGCAAGGGTGCGGCCGGCATCGGTGTAACGCCGAACGTCGGGCAGGGTACTCATCTTGACGCAGACGAGCTTTCTGCATTTGCTGAAAATGCGATGCCCGAAAAAACGCGGGCGTTGTATATGCGGCATTTGGCGGACTGTGACCGGTGTCGAAAGATCCTTTCCGGGCTCATAATCCTGAACGCTGAAGCGGAGCCGGAAATGGCCGCCGCCGTTGCCGTTGAATCACAGTCGTCAGAATTGCCGTGGTACAGACGCTTGTTTCTTTTCCCGAATCTCGCCTATGCGATGGGTGGACTTGTGCTCGTCTTCGGCGGACTGATCGCGATCTCGGTCCTTCAAAGTTCTCAGCGGGAGGCGGCCACTGTTTCGCAGATGACCGAGGCCGATCAGGGCCATGGACCGATGGCGGCCAGCGAGCCTGACTACTA
>CAYTDJ010000161.1:0-6323 GCA_964436265.1 uncultured Chloracidobacterium sp.
ACTATATCGAGAACCGGATCGGCTGGACCAGTTCATGGACGCCATGGCCGGGATTTCTGCTGGCAATTTTATGGCGCTTGCCGACAAGTTCGACTTTTCCAGATATCATTCGCTTTGCGATGTTGGCGGAGCGGCCGCAACGCTTTCGATGATCGTCGCGCAAAAACATCCCCATCTCACGATAACCTCAGCCGATCTGCCGCCCGCGACTGCGATCGCCGCTAAGAAGATAGAAGCTGCCGGATTATCCGATCGTGTCCACACAAAAGTGCTCGACTTTTTTTCCGATGAATTGCCAAAGGCAGATGTGATCACAATGGGCATGATCCTGCACGATTGGAATCTCGAGAAAAAGAAGATGCTTATCCGCAAGGCCTACGACGCTCTTCCTGCAGGAGGTGCGTTTATCGTGATCGAAGCGCTGATCGACGACTCGCGCCGAGAGAATGCGTTCGGACTGATGATGTCGCTGAACATGCTGATCGAGTTTGGCGAGGCATTCGATTATTCAGGTGCCGATTTCGACGGGTGGTGCAAGGAGGCCGGATTCAAACGTACCGAGGTAATTCATCTTGCCGGACCGGCAAGCGCAGGTGTGGCATACAAATGATATGTGCCGAAACATAAAGACGCTTTTCAATTTCGAGCCGCCGGCAACTTCCGATGAGGTCGAAGCTTCGGCTTTGCAGTTCGTAAGAAAACTCTCCGGATTTAACAGACCGTCAAAGGCGAATGAGGAAGCGTTTGATTTGGCGGTCGAGCGCGTCGCGGCGGCCGCACAAGAATTGCTTAATACGCTTGTCACAACTTCCCCGCCGCGTGACCGCGAAACAGAAGCGTTAAGGGCAAAGGTAAAGGCCGCCCAGCGGTTTGGGCCGGCCACATAGGTAACTTAGGTAGGTAGAGTTTTAAGGCGATCCTTCCGTTCGCGTCAACATAATCAACTCTCGCGACAAATTACCCCGCCCCTTCCAAAAATCCGTGTTAACCTTTGGCTATTTTATGGACAAGGATGTAATTCGCGATCGGATCAGCCGCGGCCGCACTGACCTCGTGTTCGATCTCATCGCGTTGCCGAATTGGCGATCTGTTTTGCACGAAGGTGAAGTTAAGCCTCTTCAGTGGTTCGTTTACTATAACGACACAACGGCGCTGAAAGCGGTTTTGAACGCCGGCGGAGATCTCTCTAGCATGGATCTCGATCAGGAACTCGGCAACGCTTCGTTCTTCGGGCATTGGAAGGTTGCGGATCTCTTGATCAAGCACGGTGCAAATGTGAATTGGACAGTGGCGGAGACGGGCGAAACGCCGCTCCACAGTGCTTTGTGCAAGGCGGGAAGGCCTCACTTTCTATATGTCCTGAAAGTCTTGATCGAAAATGGTGCAAATGTAAACACCAAAACGATCGCGGGCAAGGAAACGGGCGCATTCATGCGCGATGTACGCACAAAAGGCGAGACCCCGCTTCATCGTGCGGCTGCGTACGGCGACGAAGCAATGATATCGTATCTGCTCGAAAACGGAGCGGACATAGAGGCACGGGACGCTTACGGGAATTCGCCGCTTTCGTGGGCGAGCGAACATCTTCGGCCCGGCTCAATACTGAGGCTACTCGCATTTCCTCCGCACAATGTTAGCGAGAGAGGAGCGGCAATGATAACGAGCGATCATGGAAACGGTTGGGGCAACGGTATGGAGAGGAAATTTCTAGGCGATTACATCCCAGAGAGCAAAGACAATGGCGATTGAGGTCCAGGGCTTGACGCCGCTGATACAGGTTTTCAATATGCCCCGTTCGCTCGCTTTTTATCGAGACGTACTTGGTTTCGAGGTGATGAGCGATTCAGGCAACGGTGATGATTCGAGCTGGGTTTGGCTTCGCTTGAATGGATGCAACCTAATGCTGAACGATCAATACGAACCCGGAAATGTTCCCGATGCTCCGGCCGCAGAACGCGTCGAATGGCACAGCGACATATGTTTGTATTTTGGATGTGCTGATGTCGACGCTGCTTATGATCATCTACGCTCGAAAGGGCTTGAGCCTGACCCACCAAAAGTCGCGCCTTATGGGACGAAACAACTGTACGTTCGCGACCCTGACAACTACAACATTTGCTTTCAGTGGAGGGTCGATTGAAACGCAAATGGATGAAAAGAAGAAAAAAACATTCTTCCACCTCGAAAAAGGCAATTTTTCCGCGCTTGAAGAAATGCTCGGCGGACCCGACGGGTTTGACCGGCAGATGGTGAATTGGTTGGACGAAGGAAGGTTCAATGATCATCCCGAACTGCTTGCGGAAGCTCTCGCTTGCGCATGCATGCTTGGAAGATATGTAACGGCCAGGCATCTATTAGAGGCGGGAGTTGAACCGTACACAGGTATGAAAACGTGGCTGACCGGCCCGCATTGGGCGGCAAGCGGAGGCCATCCCGAGATTATGAGGCTGTTCATCGATCGAGGAATTTCACTTGAGGTAGAGAACATGTATGGCGGCACCGTTCTCGGACAAGCTCTCTGGTCGGCGGTAAATGAACATAAGCCGTCACATGCTGAGGTGATCGAAATATTGATCGATGCGGGCGCGATCGTCGAACACGGCACGCTCGAATGGTGGAATGAACAGGACATACCTGATGCCGAAACCAAGGTGCGTGTTGCGAAGGCGCTGACACAAACGGGTTCGAGATAATTCACTCGATTTCATCTTTTCTAATGACTTTTGAACAGCCTTGCTGTACAAACAAGCCTAATGGAAATCGAAGAACGCTCCGAAAAACTAAAACAGAGGATCTATTCGGTCGATCTGCTTCGCGGCATCGTAATGATGATAATGCTGCTCGACCATACACGCGATTTTGTTCATCAAGGTGCGTTTATTTCCGATCCGGCCGATCCGGCGACCACGACCGTTCCCGTCTTTTTCACGCGGTGGATCACGCACTTTTGCGCCCCGGCATTTGTCTTTCTTTCGGGCGTCAGCATCTATCTGCAGAAGATGAACGGCAAGACGAATCGCGAGCTTTCGCGGTTTTTATGGACGCGCGGGCTTTGGCTGGTCGTTCTTGAGTTCACGGTCATCCGATCTCTGATCACTTTCAATTTCGACTATTCCTCGTTTGTAGGAATGGCGCAGGTGATATGGGTCATCGGTGTTTCGATGATCGTAATGGCTGCGCTGATCTATTTGCCGCTGAAAGCTGTCGGCATCGCAGGCCTTGTGATGATCTTCCTGCACAATCTGCTCGATGCCTATCAACTGCCGCCTCAGGTCGCTTTCGGCGGCTCGCCGGACTTTCTGCAGGCAGTGTGGCTGATCCTCCATCAGCAGAGCGTAATTCCTGTTGGCGGCTCGATCATCTTCGTGGCGTACCCGCTGATCCCATGGATCGGCGTGATGGCCGCGGGTTATGCACTGGGCTCGGTCTATCCGTGGGACTCTGCACGCCGACGCAAGTGGCTCTTGGCCATTGGCATCGTCGCCACAGTTCTATTCGTAGGTCTGCGAATTGCGAACTTTTATGGCGATCCAAGCAAATGGACAGATCAGGCAGAATTTGTGGAAGGCGTGAAAAACAGAGTCGAGGCAGGTGAGTTGGGGCCGAACGCGACCGTACCGGTTCCAAATATGTCCGAACCTGAATTCACGATCGTCTCGTTTTTTAACACGACAAAATATCCGCCGTCGCTGATATTCCTTCTAATGACCCTTGGACCGGCTCTGATCGTTCTTGGGTTAGCCGATCGTATCAGCGGGCAGGCGACATGGCAGAAGATCGCCATCGTTTTCGGACGTGTTCCGCTCTTTTTCTACGTACTTCAGTGGATCTCTGCACATCTGTTCGGCATCGGCTTGAGTCTGATCGCCGGTAAGGACATAGGATATTTCTTTCAATCCCTCGGGCCGGACGTGCAACTTCCACCCGATAATGGTTTTTCGCTTCCGGTCGTCTATTTTGCGTGGATAGCCGGGCTCGTGATCATTTATCCGCTGTGCGTATGGTGGGGAAACATGAAGCGAAAGCATAAACACTGGGCCTTTAGTTATCTTTGAGCTATCGCGATTCTGCGAGGCCGAACTTTTGAGGGAACGAAGCCGTTATCATTCGCATGCATTGCGTTTCCAGCAGGCATTCAATATATGCGACTAACCACTCTACGATTTCTTTCGGTGCTGTTCGCGTTCTTGTTTTTCACTCAGGTCGAGGTTTCCGGCCAAACACCTGAGCGGAAATTGACAGATCTGATCATTGCTAAAGACGCGACCTTTTGGGCCGCCTATAACAAATGTGATACCGATGCGTTTCGCTCGATGTTCACTGATGATGTCGAGTTTTACCACGACAAAGGCGGACCGACGATCGGTTTCGAGAACTTTATGAACGCGCTGAAAAACGGCCTTTGCGGGAATCCTGATTCCAGGCTGCGTCGAGCCGAGTTGAAAGAAACCGTAAAGGTATTTCCGATGGCGAAAAACGGAGAGTATTACGGTGCAATAATTTCAGGCGAACACGTTTTTTACGTAAACCAAAAAGGTAAACCGGAGTTTCTGGATGGCCATGCACGTTTCATGCAATTGTGGCTGCTTCGCAATGGCGAATGGAAGATGGCCCGTATCTTGAGTTACGATCACGGAGACGCAAGACAACGTTTGAAGAGATTCCCCAAGTAACGGCCCTTCAGAAAATCGAAGGGAGCTCGTTAGACCGTTTCGCTCAGTGGCCAGGCCTTAAATGAAGCTGCTTCTCAAGATCTATTCCGCGAGCTGCCTGATCGTTCTCGGGTTCTTCGGGTTCTTCCTGGTCCCTTGGGAAATTTTGCCGTTTTCCGAGGCCGTTAATGGGATGGTAGTCGGCGGTACATTGCTCGCTCTATCTGCGTTTTACATTCTCTATTTTCATACACGTGAAGGGCTGGAACTAGGATGGCTTCTCGCAAATCGCGGCGGTTTTTGGGCGATCATTGTCGCGGTCCTTGGTTTTGTTCTTTTGCTTTGCGGAACGCTCTTGTCCGTTTCACCTGAACTATTTGTTCCGGCATTTGAACAAGGCGCGTTGCCGTTCGGTATCGTTATCGTCTCGCTGTTTTGGTGGGCATTGATCTTCATGTTCGGTTTCCTGGCCTTTATGCTTACCTCAGGGGCGACGGCTAGCCTCCGAGTCTTTCAGTTTGCCGACGCCGTTAAGAACGGAGCAATGATGTTGGTTTGCCTGGGACTCGCGGGTGTTTTCTTTTCGCTATTCCTAGAGGTGATAAACGACATTGCGTTTAGGATCTCGGTTCCGAATCAATGGACGGCGATCTGGATATTCGTCGGATCACTTTTACTCGCGGGCGTTATTTTCGGGGTAAGTAAGGACCCATCATATTTTGTCGAAAGCAAATTGGCAGAGGGATCAAACAAGGAGTAATAAATGGAACGAAAGGTTGTTCACACGCGGCACGTTTTGGCTGTTAAGGACCTAAAAGTGTCGGCAGATCATTTTGCTGAAAAACTGGGATTCGAAAGGGATTTCACTGCACCCGGCTGGGAATTCTTATCCTTTGGCGATTTCAAAGTAATGCTCGGCGAGTGTACCGACGCGCCGTGGGCGCATGAGACAGGCGATCATTCGTGGTTTGCGCATGCATTGGTCGAAAACGTCGACGAAGTTTACAAGGAACTCGGCGAACGCGGTGCCGAGATAATTTCGCCGATCAAAAGCCAGCCGTGGGGTATCCGTGATTTTTGCGTCAGAACGCCGGACGGTCACAGGATCGTGTTTGGACAATTAATGAGTTAGGTATTTTGTATGACAAAACTTTGGAAGAAAGGCAGAGGGAAACTTGGTGTTTTTGATCCGCTGATGGGCACTTGGTTCGCCGAATCTGAGACCCCTATGGGCCGCGTTAAATGTACTCGCACCTTCGCAAAAATGTCGGGTGAAAAGTGGATCACACTTGAAGCGGATTGGGATTTTGGCGGTAAACACTACATCGAACACGCTGTTTACGGCGTCGATGAAACGGGACAGGTTTCGTTCTGGTCGTTTACGTCCGATGGTAAGCGATCGCAGGGATCACTCACAGACGGCACTGATATCCATCCGGAAGCGATCGCATTCGAGGCTTTAATGCCAGCCGGCCTGGCCAGAATGACCTATTGGCCATCAGAAGACGGCACCTTAAATTGGGCCGTCGAATCAAAAACGAAAAAAGGGTGGAATAGGTTTACACAACACGTCTATCGAAAGTCAGCCTGATCACTCCATTTCGCTTTCGTCGATGTCAAAATTTGCATAGACCTTTTGGACATCGTCGTTGTCGTCGAGGGCGTCGTAGA
>CAYTDJ010000162.1:0-6284 GCA_964436265.1 uncultured Chloracidobacterium sp.
GCTTTACGGAAAAGACTCGACGGGATTCGATTTCTGGCCCGATCTTTCGATCGAGGAATGCGGCGTTCTAGCAAGGGAGAATTCGCAGGCTTACGAGACGCTGATGAGGCGATTTGAAGAAGACGGATTGGAGATACGCGCGAAATACCGCACAAGCGAAGGTATTCCTTACGAAAATACATTTCGTGAATTGCTCACACATGTCTTAATGCATTCGTCCATTCACCGCGGAAATATTATGCTGAAACTTCGCGAAGACGGTTTTGAACCGCCAAAGATCGACTATATTATTTACCTTCGCGAAACAAAGTACATTTAATGCAAGAAACGGTCGAACAATTCGTATTCGATTTTCACAAGGAGACAGCCGAGATAGTCGGCGAGTCGAATGACGAGATCAAGCTCAAACTCGGTGAATTTGCCGGGCCGCTCGACCTGCTCCTTTATTTGATCAAACAGGAACAGGCGAACATCTTCGATATCCCGATCGCAAAGATCACGGACGAATATCTCAGATACATCCGGCTGATGAAAAGCCTCGACATCGCGATGGCCGCTGATTTCCTCGTGATGGCAGCGACATTGATCGAGATCAAATCGAGGATGCTGCTTCCGCGCGATCCTACGGCCCCGGGCGAAGAAGAGGAGTTCGAGGATCCGAGAAAGGAGCTGGTCGATCAGCTTCTCGAATACGAAAAGTTCAAGTCGGCGGCCCAAATGCTCTACGAGCGCTCGACCGTGGAACAGGCCGTGTTCAAACGCGGACAGATCGAATCCGACGAGAACAATGCAGAGATAAATGCGTCGGTCTTTGATCTTTTGACCGTTTTTCAGAAGATCGTCCTGCGCCACAAGGAACAGGTCACGATGGAGATCGAGCGTGAGGAAATTTCCCTCGCCGATATGATCAAAGCATTGAAAAGACGAATATTTGACGAGATCGAATTGAACTTGCTTACCTTTTTCGAAGAGATGCACACACGACGCGAACTCGTGACCGCGTTTATCGCGGTGCTTGAGATAGTTCGAACCGAGCACGTTAAACTTGTTCAGAAGAAAACATTCGGCGACATAATCCTTAAGAAGGTCGAAACACCGGCCGCCGAACCCGCCGGTTCATAATTTCGCCGAAGTTTGCTAATCTTTGCCTTTTTGTAATGACAGAACCCGAGACCGAACAATCAGAAAACGAAGTAGCAGCCGAAATCGACGCCGTTGAGCAGGAACCACCCGAAAGACAAGTGCGTTCCGCGGCGGAAATAATGGCGATCGCCGAAGCGATAATCTTTGTGTCCGACGAGCCGATAACCTCAAAGGCTCTCGCAGAGATCCTGGATGAGCATAAGGATACGGTCCAGGCAGCCGTCGAAGAGCTCCAGAAGGAATACGAGGAGCGCGGCGGCGGACTTCAGATCCGCGAAATAGCGGGCGGGTGGCAGATCGCCACGCGAACCGAATATCACGAAGAGGTTCGGAGGTTTTTGAAAACACGTCCCTCAGCCAAGCTTTCTCTTGCAGCCCTTGAGACGCTTGCGGTCATCGCGTACAAACAGCCTGTGACGGTTCCTGAGATCCTTGAGATCCGAGGTGTTCAATCCGCATCGGCAATAAAGACGCTGCTGGAAAAACGCCTGATCGTTACGAAAGGGCACAAGGAAACGGTCGGACGGCCGATGCAATACGGAACTTCGAAAGATTTTCTCATTCAATTCGGGCTCAAAGACCTTTCCGATCTGCCGTCGATAGAAGATTTTGAAGATCTTGCGGGCGCTTCGCTGTGACCTGAGAAATGAAGATCAACATCATCGGCAAAGGTTCGTTCGGAACATTTCTTGAGAATATTCTGAAACCGTATTTCGACATTGCCGAAGATGCGGAAAGCGTTATCCTCGCTGTGCCGATCTCGGCGTATGAAACGGTTGCGGCCGAAAATAGGGATAAGCATTTGATAAACGTATGCAGCGTTCAGCGGCCGAGCACCGATCATATTTTGAAATATACAAACGCAGTCACCTGCCTTCATCCTCTATTTGGTGAACGAACTCCTGCGGATCGACGCAATACGATCGTTACTAAAACGATCTCCGACAAGGATTCAAAGTTCGCAGAAAACGAACGCCTGTTTCTTGAAGGATTTGGCATGGTTTCAAGACTGTTATTTACAGACAGCTTCGGCGAACCGTTTACACCGGATTCGCACGATCAGTTGATGGCGAAAACGCACGTCGCAGCGGTTGTCGCCGCAAAACAGATGAAGGTATTTGTTGACCGCGCAAGCGACATACCTGACGAACTTATTCCAAACAGTTTTCGCTTGATGCGCGATTTTGTTCGGACACTCGACGATATGCCGCCGGGAACGATCGAGAGCATAATGGCTAATCCTTATTTCTAATGCAGGAACGACTTCAAAAACTTATTGCCCAAGCAGGCATCGCTTCGCGGCGAGCGGCCGAGGAACTGATAAAGGCCGGTGACGTAGCCGTGAACGGCAAGGTCGTAACCGAACTCGGAACGAAAGCCGATCCTGAAAAGGATCACATTAAGGTTCGCGGTAAGCTCATCAACGAAAAGCTGAAACACCAGCAGCACGTGTATATCCTTTTGAACAAACCTAAGGGAGTGCTTTCAAGCGTCTCTGACCCTGAAGGAAGAACACTGGTGACCGATCTTGTGAAAGGTGCGGGAAAACTTCATCCAGTCGGCCGTCTGGACTTCAATACCGAGGGATTGATCATTCTCACAAATGACGGCAAGTTCACCAATAAGGTCACCGCTTCAAGAACGATCCCAAAGGTATATCAGGTAAAAACCAAAGGCATTCCGACCGACGTCGCGATCCGTAAGCTCGCCCGCGGCATACGGCTTGAAGATGGATTCAAAACTGCACCGGCCGAGATAAAGACACTAAAGCCGACCGACAAGAATGGTTGGTATGAGGTGACGCTCTACGAAGGCCATAATCAGCAGATCCGCAAGATGTTCGATTCAGTGGGACATTCCGTCGTGAAACTGAAGCGGATTCGGATCGGCAAGATCTCGGATGCGGGACTGAAAGTCGGTGATTCCAGAAAACTATTACCCGAAGAACTTAGGTCGTTGGGCCATTCAGCCTCAAAATAATTTCAACGCAACAGGGCTCGATGCTCGACCATCAGACACAGGTCCTGAACCACCTTGATACCGGCTTTTGCAAATCTCTCTGCGGCATTATCGTCGCGTATCCCAAGCTGCAGCCAGACGGACTTCGGCTTTCGCTCCAGGATCGCGTCAACGTGCTGAAAAATATCTTTCGATCGCCGGAAAATGTTTAGCATATCGATGTCACCGGGAATGTCTGCTAAACGTCGATACACCTTTTCCCCAAGTATTTCCATCACGTCCGGATAATAGACCGGAACCGGAATTATCTCGTAGCCGGCCGCCTGCATATACTTTGGAACGTAGTACGCAGGCTGTCCGGCATGGTCTTCCGGTTTGATGCCCAATACCGCGATCCGCCGGGTTTCCCGCAATAATTCTGCGACCTCGGCATCGGTCGTCAAGATGTTCCCCTTCCAGTCCATCTATCCAGATTTTACCCCTCAACCCTGTACAGCCAAAACTCTCGAAGAAAACCAAACCTTGATGCCACGTATTTATTATGCGAACATAATGAATTCTTATACTTATGAATTTCGAACTAAACGAAGACCAGCTTCAGATCAAGTACAGCATCCGCGAATTTGCCGAAAGCGAGATCCGACCGCACGTGATGGAATGGGACGAGACCCAGCATTTCCCTGCCGAACTTCGACCCAAACTGGCTGAACTCGGGCTTATGGGCGTGCTGTTTCCGGAACAATACGGTGGCGCAGGCCTGGGCTACATAGAATACGCCACGATCATTGAAGAGATCGGACGCGTATGCGGGTCGGTCGGTCTTTCGGTCGCCGCTCATAATTCGCTCTGTTCCAATCACATTTTCATGTTCGGAAATGAGGAACAAAAGCAAAAATACCTTGTGCCATTGGTAACCGGCGAATCCTTCGGCGCGTGGGGATTGACAGAATCGCAGGCCGGATCTGACGCGTCCGGAACACGCACTACCGCAATTCGGAGCAATGGTGGTTGGAAAGTAAACGGTTCTAAGAACTTCATCACCCACGCCATCGCATGTAACACGCTCGTTGCCGTTGCCGTTACTGACAAGGAAAAAGGAAATCGCGGAATCTCCGCCTTTATTTTCGACAAGTCGATGGAAGGTTTTAGATCCGATAAGAAAGAGAACAAGCTCGGGATGCGTGCATCAGAAACGGCGTCGGTTGTTTTTGAAGATTGCTACGTGCCGGACGAGAACCGCCTCGGCAACGAAGGCGAAGGATTCCTGCAGGCGATGCAGGTGCTCGACGGCGGCCGCATTTCGATCGCTGCACTATCGGTCGGCATCGCTCAGGGTGCTTATGAGGCAGCGGTCAAGTACGCGAAGGAACGACAGCAGTTCGGCAAACCGATCGCGGAGTTTCAAGCGATCCAGTTCAAGCTTGCTGACATGGCGACGCAGATCGAATGTGCGCGGCTATTGACCCTTCAGGCGGCTGCAACCAAAGACGCAGGAAAACCTGTAACGCAAAGGTCTGCGATGGCAAAACTCTACGCCTCGGAAACGGCCGTCCGCGTCGCCGAAGAATCGGTACAGATCCACGGCGGCTACGGCTATACGAAAGACTACCCTGCCGAAAAATACTGGCGCGATTCAAAGCTCTGCACCATCGGCGAAGGCACTAGTGAGATTCAACGGCTTGTTATTGCAAAACACCTATTAAGAGATTGAATGATAAATAACAAGGACCTTGGGCAATCAAACAATCCATCCGATCCGCCCTAACAAAAACAGCTTTCTACCCCAATCATTGATCAGGATTTACGATACCTTGCCCCGGGCGAAGAGTGTTACTGCAACTTCAACACTTCTGGACAACTTCCTTCCTGAACCAGCCGTCAGGTTCCTAATTGTAATAAGCGAGTTCTGTCCAGTTCTAATTAAATGAGGAAACAGGTCTAACCCTGTCCTATTTAGCGTTTAGGATCTTTTCAGCAAGGTCAAGAAGCCTTGCTTTTCCTGCAGAAGAATGACTAGCTGCGGCCTGCGCTCTAAGGAAGTCAACAAGCCCGACGTCATCAAGTCGGAAATTTTCCTTAATCACAAAAAGCAAATTAAGCTCCATGACGCTATTCGGTGTTCCGTCCTCGAAAGATTTTACAAGGTACGGCAATGCCGGTTTTCCCACTGTCCTTAAAGTGTCTATGGCCGGGTATCGGTAATAAGACGTTAATGGTCGAAACTCGGTAGCTCCCCGTACAACATCCTCAAGATTTTCATTTTTTGGTTTTTCCAGCTCAAAATCGAGAAGTTCGACTAATGCTTCAATCGTTTCTCCCGATAATAGGGAGTCCGGATTGTCAACGGACTTCACGCTTTCCAATCGCTCAGCCGAGATTATGGCTTCAAGTAACGTGTTTGGAGCAGATTCTCTCAGCTCCTTGTTCTTAAGAACTGACAGCAATTCCTTGTCGTTGAGAATTTTTATCTTCGAAGGTTCTTCAACTACGGTTTGCGATTCTACATTATTCATCAAGCTTCTAACTCCGAACAATGCGGCAAGTATTATTCCCCATGGTATCGTCCATTTTATTATTCGTACGTATGAAAATTGTCTTTTAGTCACTCTATTACCCACCTCCATTAAATTTAAAATGAACTACAAGAACTAATTGGTGGAATGGCAGAATCAGCGAAAAGATCCCATGTCAGTTGAGTTGATCCCAAGCCCAGTTTGTTGTCGCCACCTACATCGGAATAGAGAATTTGACTTGTCGAGCTACTTTGGACGATAGAAATTCTCTCGTACCACGCAAAGTCGCCTGAAACAATGACATCTGCTTGAGAGTTCCCATAATTCTGTGAAACTGTAACCCATTGTCGAAAGTTCGTTCGTCTGCGGAGGACTTGTCCTATGGATCCATTGATAATTATTACACCAGGAGCATCGTGGTCGTACACCTTTCCTTGTGAATTATTGGATTGGGGGTCATCATCGCGAAATGTGCTTTGCGAAGTATCAGCACAATTTACTTGGCGTATAACCAGAGTCTGGTCAGAGTACACTCTGTTTTCAACCCTCTCCCGTTGAATTTTTAACAAATCACTGAAATCATTGGGGGTAATAGATGCGGTAATTTCAATTGCCTGCCTCCATTTGGAATCGGCGGTTCCACTACTCAGGAACGGCCCCCCTAACGTC
>CAYTDJ010000163.1:0-6238 GCA_964436265.1 uncultured Chloracidobacterium sp.
GACGTCGGATGATATCTCGATGCCTCGGTTCATCGGGCCAGGATGGAGGACGATCGCGTCTTTCTTTGCGAGGTCGAGACGTTCGTTAGTCAGTCCGTAGTGTATGGAGTATTCACGAAGAGTGGGGAAATACGCCGAATCCTGCCGCTCACGCTGAATACGAAGGATCATCACAACATCGGCCCCAATTATGGCGTCCTCGATATGAGGGCAAACCTCGAGACCTTTATCAACCAAGTGCTGAAAGTCACCGGGGACAAGGGTTCCGGGACCGGCAACACGAACCTTTGCCCCAAGCTTTGTCAAAAGATGGATGTTTGAACGAGCGACTCGGCTGTGCAGGATGTCGCCAACGATCGCCACATCAAGTCCTTTTATCTTTTTCTTATGCTCGCGGATCGTCATCGCGTCAAGAAGCGCCTGTGTCGGATGTTCGTTTGCCCCGTCTCCGGCATTAACTATAGCCGCCTTGCTGACCTTTGCCAGTTGATGCGGTACGCCCGCTGAAGAATGCCGGACAACGATGCAATCTGGCTGCATCGCATCGAGATTTAGAGCAGTATCGAGTATGGTTTCCCCTTTTGTGACACTTGATGAAGAAACGCTTATATTCACCGCGTCAGCTGAAAGGCGTTTTGCGGCGAGTTCGAAACTAGTCCGCGTTCGGGTAGAGTTTTCGAAAAAGAGATTGATAACGGTCTTTCCGCGCAGAGTGGGCACCTTTTTAATTTCGCGGGCATTTATCTCGCGAAAATTTTCCGCCGTATCCAAAATGCCGTTGATCTCGGCGGCGGTCAGATCGCGTATTCCCAGCAGGTCTCTTCTTCGGTACGGTTTTTCCATCAAACGTAATTACGTGGTTTTCGTGCCGCGGCTACAAAAAAAGCAAGGCTTTTGACCTTGCTTTCAAAATTCATTCGCTCGGCCTTTCAAATATGCCGACAGCTTCGATGTCGTCAAACTCTTTCAACATGACCTTTATTATCTCGGTCTGTTTCGTCGGCACGATCTTGCCGATGAAATCCGCCTGTATCGGCAGTTCGCGATGCTCGTGGCCGCGGTCGATCAGCACGGCGAGTTGAACCTTCTTGGGTCGCCCGAAATCCATTAGCTGATCGAGGGCGGCACGGATCGTTCGTCCGGTGTAAAGAACGTCATCGACGAGCACGATGATCTTACCCTCAATATCCTCTTCTAATTCGGTGCGGTTTACGATCGGGCTAGCGCCGACCGTCGAAAGATCGTCCCGGTAAAGCGTGATATCCAAGATGCCAAACAACGGCCTAACGCCTTCCAGCTGCTCGATCTTGTCAGTGATCCGCTCCGCAAGCGGAACTCCGCGGCGGCGAATGCCCACAAGATAGAGGTCTTTAGCACCGTGATTCTCTTCGACGATCTCGGATGCCAGCCGAGAAATGGCGCGCTTCATTCTAGCGCTGTCCATTATTCGGGACTTTTCGACCAGGTGTGCTTCGTCTGCCATTCGAGTGCAAATGTAACAAACATCGATCGAAACTTCAAAGAAAGGACGCGCGAAGTTTCTGGAAACAGGGAAGATAATCTAACATTGAGAGTTTCGAGACATGTCTCTTTTCTGGAACAAATTGATCCGACCAGCCCTTTTCGCTCTTGATGCGGAAATTGCCCACGAATTAGGAATGAAAGGCCTTCGAAGCGGTGCTTCAAGATTGTTAGCAGGCAAGGCTCCAAAGTTCGATCTCGGTCTGATAGAAAGATTCGGGATTCGGTTTTCAAACCCGTTGGGAATGGCCGCTGGCTTCGATAAGAACGGCGTTGCGGTCAACCAACTCGCCGACCTCGGTTTTGGCTTCGTTGAGGTGGGTACAGTCACACTGAATCCTCAGCCCGGAAACCCTAAGCCGCGGGTGTTTCGACTTCCGAAAGAAAGGGCTTTGATCAATCGCCTCGGGTTCAACAATGACGGTGCAGAGGCAGTTGCGGATCGGTTGCGAGAGCTCGATCGGAGATGCGTCGTTGGTGTAAACATCGGGAAGAACAAAGATGTTCCTAATGAGGAAGCTGTTCAAAACTATCTTGCGACCCTCGAGATCGTTCATCCTGTTGCTGATTACGTCGCGGTCAACATTTCCTCGCCAAATACCCCAAACCTTCGTGAACTTCAAAGGTCAGATAGTCTGGAAGAGCTTGTCAGGGCGCTTCAATCCCGGAATCGCGAGTTGGGCGCAAAGCCCCTTCTCATTAAGATCGCTCCGGACCTCACAGAACCGGAGATCGAGGCCGCGGTCGATATATGCCTGAGACACGAGGTCGCAGGGATCATCGCGACTAACACGACGATATCGAGAACGGGCCTGGAAACGACCGACCTTGAAAGCATAGGAGCGGGAGGACTTAGTGGAAGGCCTCTTGCCAAAAGATCCACCGAGGTTATTTCTGCGATATACAAATATTCAAATGGGAATCTTCCGATCATTGGCGTCGGCGGGATCTTTGACGCGAACGACGCATACGAGAAGATCGCCGCCGGAGCTTCATTGTTGCAGGCTTATACAGGATTCATCTATGAAGGGCCCGGTTTTGCGCACCAGATAAACTCGGGACTGTCGAGATTGCTTAAGGAGAGAGGTATTGAAAGCCTGGACGAAGCCGTGGGCAGCGGCATACGGCTCTCCTAATGGCCCTCCCAATGGTTGACTATGTGTATTGAGGCGATATAATACAAAGTTTGTCTTTACAGCCTAATTTTGTGCTGTAAAAGCGTAGTGACAATGTTCATCGATCTTGACAGTTTTGATAGGGAATTGCCGGTCAGTGTTGTGGTTCCCTCGGTCGAGATCGATCTTGAAAATGAGAACGTAAATCTGATCGGCGAACTTTGGTTCGAGGGAAAGGCGATCAAAGGTCCGGCATCCGTCATTGTGGGCGGCCGGCTTTCAGGGCATTCCGAGGTCGCATGCGACCGATGCCTGTCGGCGGTCAAACGAACGATCGAGATCGAGTTTGAGGATGTGTTCATTTCGAAGGATACGTTCTCTCATGACAGGGAAAAGGAGCTCGCCCCGGCTGACTTGGCGGCGAACGAATTTGAAGGCAACTCGATAGACTTGAATGAGGTGATTCGCGAGCAGATATTGCTAGACGCACCTCAGCAGTTGTTCTGCCGGGAAGATTGTGAGGGTTTGTGTCAAAAATGCGGTGCAAACCTTAATTTGATAGATTGTAAATGTGAAAAAACGGAGCTTGACCCGAGGTGGGCGGTTCTGAAAAATCTGAATTAGCCGCAAAGAGTTACAGATTGAAACCCTGACTTTTTGCGGCACTTAAATAAGAGGTAATAATGCCAAATCCAAAACGAAGACACTCCAAGGCGCGTACCCGCGAACGCCGGGCTCATGACGCTCTGAAAACGCCCCAGTTTTATCTGGACAAGGATTCAGGCGAAGCAAAGGTGCCGCACCGTATCGATGCCAAGACCGGAACCTATAAAGGCCGCCAAATAATCGACGTAAAAGACGCCGAATAGGCTTTTGAATTTTCGAATAGATTAGGTTCTAATTTTGTTCAATGACTCAATTTAATGCGGGCATTATCGGGATGGGACAC
Organism: uncultured Chloracidobacterium sp.; assembly: GCA_964436265.1. Classification (GTDB taxonomy): domain Bacteria; phylum Acidobacteriota; class Blastocatellia; order Pyrinomonadales; family Pyrinomonadaceae; genus OLB17. The sequence continues at coordinate 3,586 of CAYTDJ010000163.1, forward strand.
GCTTATCCGGAGGGCATTTTGACCAATGCCGATCTGGAAAAGATCGTGGAAACCTCTGATGAGTGGATAACTTCGCGCACGGGTATCAAGCAGCGGCATAAAGCCGCGGAGAACGAGTACACCTCTCAGTTCGGCACTGCAGCCGCAAAACAGGCCCTTGAACGGGCTGGCCTGAAACCTGAGGACATCGAGATCATCGTTTGCGCGACGACCACGCCGGACCAGATCATGCCGTCAACTGGAGCACTGATCCAGGCCCAGCTTGGGGCAGTCAATGCCGCCGGAATGGATGTGTTTGCAGCATGTTCCGGGTTCCTTTATGGGATCACAATGGTCGAATCGATGATCCGCACCGGCCAGATAAAATATGCCTTGGTCATCGGAGCCGAGGTGCTGACCAAATACGTCGATTACTCCGATCGCGGGACATGCGTGATCTTTGGCGATGGTGCAGGTGCGGCCGTTCTTGGGCCTGTTCCTGAAGGAAAGGGTATCCTCGCCACAAAGATAAAGTCCGATGGCCGCTACGAAGAGCAACTTTACGCACCGGGTGGCGGCACCAAGCTTGGCACCAGCCATAAGACGATCGACGAAGGACAGCACTTTTTCAAGATGAAGGGCAATGAGCTTTTCAAAGTTGCTGTACGTTCTATGGCAGATATTTCCGCCGAGATGCTCGAGAAGGCGGGTTTGACCGTCGATGATGTTGATGTGGTGATACCGCATCAGGCTAATCAGCGCATAACCGACGCAGTGGCTTCAAGGCTCGGCGTACCTGAAGACAAGGTTTACTCGAATATCGCCTTTCACGGCAACACGTCCTCAGCTTCGATACCGATCGCGATGGATGAGTGTATTGAGTCAGGCAGGATCAAGGAAGGAAGTACCGTTCTTCTGACCGCATTCGGCGGCGGCGTTACGTGGGGAGCGACCGTACTAAAATTCTAAATGGGTAAGATCGCATACATATTCCCTGGTCAGGGGTCACAGGCCGTGGGAATGGGGAAAGACTTGTTTGACAAACACCCTGCAGCCCGTGAGGCCTTTGAGCAGGCAGACGATGCCTTGGGGTTCTCACTTTCGGAAATGTGTTTTTCCGGCAGCGAAGAAGATCTTGCGTTAACGGCTAACACTCAGCCGGCGATACTTACAACCTCGGTGGCGGCGTACAGAGCAATGATCGCTGAGGGGTTCGCAGAACCAAGTTACGTTGCCGGGCATAGTCTAGGGGAATATTCAGCATTGGTGGCTGCCGGTGTTTTGGATTTCGCGGATGCGGTCAAAACTGTTCGCAAGCGCGGTACGTACATGCAGGAAGCGGTACCCGTCGGGGTTGGCGCGATGGCCGCGATCCTTGGTTCCGATATCGCGACGGTCGAACAGGCTTGTGCCGATGCTGCAAATGGACAAATTTGTAGTCCGGCGAACATAAACTCGCCATCACAGGTGGTGATCGCAGGCAACGCCGATGCGGTCGATCGGGCATGTGAGTTATTAAAAGAACGTGGTGCGAAGCGTGCTGTGAAATTGAATGTGTCAGCTCCGTTCCACTGTGCGTTGATGATGCCGGCGCAGGAAAGGCTGGCCGACGACCTCGGAAAATTAAACTACGGAACGTTTTCGTTTCCGGTCGTTCATAACTTCGATGCCGCAGTCAACAGCGATTCAGGCGTTGTCTGTGACAGGCTTACGCAACAGGTCTCATCGCCGGTTCGTTGGATGCAAAGCGTTCAGCAAATGGCATCTGATGGTGTGTCGACAATGGTCGAGGTCGGAGCGGGCAAAGTTTTATCAGGTTTGGTTAGACAGATCAATCGCGACGTTCGTTGTTTGAATGTCGAAAATTCAGAGAGCTTAAGAAATACTCTAGAAACGTTATAAAAGAGGAGAACATATGTCAGAAGTTCAGGATAAGATCAAACAGATCATCGTTGATGAATTAGGTGTTGACGAAGCGGAAGTTACCGAAAATGCTCGATTTATCGAGGACCTCGGTGCCGATTCGCTCGACCTCGTTGAACTCGTGATGCGGTTCGAAGAGGAATTCGACATCGAAATTCCCGACGAAGACGCTGAAAAGATCCAGGCGGTTCGCGACGCTTACGCATACGTTGAACAGCATAAGGGCTAGTGTTCAGAGTGCGCGATCTATCGCGTATGTATTTACGGGCTAATGCCCGCACTCTAAACTTATGAAAAGACGAGTAGTAGTAACAGGACTCGGGTTGGTAACGCCGATCGGAAATGACGTTCCGACGACGTGGAGCGGCCTTATGACCGGCGCCAACGGAGCGGACTACATCAAGAAGTTCGACACGGAGAAGTTCTCGGTCAAGTTTGCCTGCGAAGTAAAGGATTTCGATCCGCTGAGCTTCCTTGATAAGAAAGAAGCCAGGCGTATGGGTGCGTTCACGCATTTCGCTCTCGCGGCCTCGGACGAAGCGATGAAAAATAGCGGGCTCGTGATCGACGACTCGAACGCCGATATGGTGGGGACCTACATAAGTTCCGGGATCGGCGACTTCTGGGCGATCGAGCGAGAGCATGAGAAGTTGCTCAATTCCGGCCCGGACCGTGTTTCACCGTTCTTTATCGTTTCGGCGATCGTTAATTTGGCGGCCGGAAACGTCTCGATACGACACGGAGCGAAAGG
>CAYTDJ010000164.1:0-6217 GCA_964436265.1 uncultured Chloracidobacterium sp.
GGTTCTTCGCCTTCCTTCGGATAGTCCTTTTTCATCATCGTGTAGATGCCGATGATCTGGTCGATCCACTGCTTTGCGTCCTCGTGGTTCGGGTCGTATTTCAGCGCTCGGCGGTAATCTCCGAGTGCAGACGCATACTGACGCGCCTTTGTAAGCGCATCGCCGCGGTCAAAATATGCCTGAGCGAGGGTTTTCTTCGCGCCTTCGTCGCCGGGCTTTGCCTTAACGGCTTTTTCCGCTTCGGCGATCACGCCGTCAAATCTCGAGGTGTCGATCGGGTCTCCGCCCTGCGACCATTTACCGCCGGTTGCAGAACTAGGGTCTGCCGGTTTCTGGGGCATATTCTCGGTCGAATGAGCGATCGTATTCTGCGCCGTTCCCGAACGGATCGGGCGTTCCGTAGTCGTTGTGTTCGAATTAGCGATCTGTGTCGGTGCCGAATTATTGCAGCCGATCAACGTAAACGCGAGTATTACTAAAACAGTCAATTTCATATTTGCGATCTCCTCTCTGCGACTCTACCGCTAGCCGGGAAGATCTTTCCGCCCGCAAAGTCACAAAGATGCAATGTTAATTCTTATCAATATACGGCCTTGCCTGAACTATATACAGCCGGCCGTTCAAAATTCCCCATTCGATGTCCTGCGGCTGTTTGCCGAACACGCCGCGAATACGGATCGCCGTCTTTGCAAGCGTTCGTGCCTGCAGGTCCGAGAGCACCCGTTTTTGCGCATTCGCGCATTTATCCGCGGTCTCCTTCAGGTCGCCGTTCTCGTCGAAAGCTAGCGCGTTCTCCTGCTGTGAGAGCGTCATCACGATCACGGAATTAGATCTCGGGTTGAACAATATCTGTTCGGGCAAGCCGGTGTTGTTTACGACATTTGAATTGTGGCCGCAGACGGCGCTGATATAAACGGAGTCTTTGCTCTCCTCGTCAAACGGATCGCGTGTGATCATCACGCCGCCTTTCTGCATATCTACCCCAAGCTGAACGAGAGCCGACATATAAACGTCTTTTTGGCTTACATAATTGCGAACGCGGGCTTCGTACGCCTCAAATTTCCAGAGCGATGCCCAAACCTTTTTGACCGCTTCGATCAGCTTGTCGGCTTCGCGCACGTTTGCGACGCTCGAATAAAGCCCGGCACCGCTGAAATTCGGCAGGTCTTCCGAGTTCGACGAGCTTCTTACAAAGACAGGTTTGCCGCCTAGCTGAGTTCGCCAACGCTTGATCACCTCGTCGCGAAGGGCTTTATCGAACGCGGCTTTTTGAATATCGTTTCTAAACTGTTCGAGTTTCTGGCGTCTGACGCGCGGGTTATGCACGAACTCCAGGTCGTTCTGCCAATCAGCGACCTGGTCGTCAAAGCCGTTTTCCTGCATAAACTTGTCGTACCAGTAAAAAGGAATAGAAAAGCCGTCAGGAACGATTATCCCCGGAACGCGTGCACGGATTATCTCACCTTGATTTGCCGCCTTCGAACCGTAAATTATGCTGTCTTTCTTCCGCATCTCCCGAAGCCCCGCGAGCTTGGACACCGTCAAATTCACCGGCGGGATCTGTTGTCCCGGCGACGCAAAATCCGTCTTTACCTCATCCGCCGAAGCACGCTCGAGCTTATAATCCGTGATCGAAGCGTCGAGCTTATAGATGAACGTGTTGTATTCGCGAAAGAGCTTGTCGGCGTCCTTGATATAGACGTTCGGGATGTTCCAGCCTTTAGCCAGAATATTGATGTGCGACAGCGGCGATGACGGCTTTGCTACGATGATGCCGCGGACCGGAGGCAGAGATTGCGGAAGCTCCTTGAGTACTATTATCTCGTTATCGCCTATCTCTACCGTGTCGTCCAGCTTGTCGATAATGTGAATGCGGCCGACCGCTTTGCCCGTATTCAGAGCAAGATATTCCTGATTCTTGTTCAGCTCGTCCTGCGTAATTCTTTCAATGTTCAGGTCCGCCGAAACATCTTCTTGACGGATCGAATTCGGTTTGTAGGCGACCTTTTCAAAGAATTGAGAATTGATGGCATCATTGGCCGTCTTGATTATCTCCGCTGAGGCCATATCGCCTTCCCACAGTTCCCAGGTGAATTTCTCGACCGGTTTCTGCCACGCTATGGTCCCGACAATGAACCGCCGGTCTTCATCCAGATAGATCGGCTTGAAGACGTCCGCACCTCGCGGAACGAGATATGTGGCGAGCAGAAAATCTTTGTGAAACTTGAATCGCTGCGAGTTCACGAAATAGACCTTGTTCTTTGCTCGGCGGTCGATAACGAACATCGCATGGGGCAATGCATACGGCGTATTTTGATGATAAACGCGTGCGATCGAATCAAACTCTTCGCGTGATGCGATCTTCAATAGCGAATTCTTTTTCGAATCCGGCTTCTTGTCCATCGCTCCCGCCGGTTCGCGCGTCGGCGACGGCTTACGCGACATTTGGGCACCGGCAGAAAGCGGAAAAAGAACCGCTAATACGATCAGTTGCAGCCAACAATTCTTAATTACGAATTTATAAATACTAATTTGCATGCAATGTTCCGATCGAGCCTCTGTTGCTGTATGTCTTTTCACGCAGCGAATCAAGCTCGGCAAGTGACCGGGCCGAGATGTTCATATCGCGATAGATGCCCTCGGCAATACGGTAGATCCAGCCGTGGATCGCGACTTCCTGGCCACGGTCCCACGCATCCTGAACAATGGTCGTTTCGCCCACGCTAATGACCTGTTCGATGATGTTAAGTTCGCACAGTTTGTCCAGGCGGGCCTCATGATCAGGCAGCCTCTCAATGACCGCCTCGTATTTGTGCATAATGTCCTGAATGTGCCGCAGCCAGTTATCTACTAGTCCTAATCTGGTATCGTCATACGCCGCCTTTACACCGCCGCAGCCGTAGTGGCCGCAGACGATGATGTGCCTGACCTTTAACACCTCGATCGCGAACTGCATTACCGACAGACAATTCATGTCGCTGTGGTTAACGAGATTGGCAACATTTCGGTGGACAAACATCTCGCCCGGCAGCAGGCCGATGCTCGATGTAGGGGAAATGCGGCTGTCCGAACAGCCTATCCAGAGCAATTCCGGATTCTGGGCTTCAGAAAGGCGCTCGAAAAATTGCGGATCGTCGGCCGTCAATTCTTCCGCCCACTGCCGGTTAGCGGCCAATAGCTCTTCAATTTTGTTCACTGGACAATTCTACCGCAGAGACTCGCATTCGGGCTATCAGAGGAGTGCTTCGATCGCGTCACATGCTGTAAGTGTGCCGTTTTCGGTTGACACGGTCTGTCCTATATCCGACGCTTTTCGCGCATATGAAGGCTCGGTAAGCAGCCTTTTGATCAGATCTGCTGCGGGACCGGCCGAATAGTCTCTGCGAGCAATGATCTCCGCGACACCTATCCGACGACACCGAGCTGCATTGTCCGGCTGGTCGTGGCCGTACGGCATTATCAATTGCGGCACTCCGGCACGCAAAGCTTGACCGGTCGTGCCGACGCCGCCTTGGTGCACGACGCAGGCCGCCTTCGGAAATAGCAGCGAAAACGGTGCATATTCAAACCCGACGATCTCGTTCGTCAGCCCGTCCGGAGGTTCATTGAACATGCCGTAAAGTAGGACCGCCCGCCTATTCAGCAGATGCGCGGCCTTGACACTCTCATTAAAGAATACGCCCGGATCCATTACAGCGGCAGATCCAAGTGTAAACACGATCGGCGGTTCGCCCGCTGCGAGAAAGGCTTTTAGATTGTCTGCTAACGTTCCATGGTCGTTTTGCCCGTCATAAAAACAAAAACCTGTCTGAACGACATGCGGAGGCCAATCAGGCTGCGGCTCTCCGATGACTTTTGAAAAGATCGCGAGATGAAGGTCGGCGGAGTACTTGCCGTCAAAGATAGGATCGTGGTCAGGATCGAGACCGAGTTCCTCGCGAAACGCGCGATAGGGCCCGTACCATTTCCGCACCTGGTCCTTTGCTACGTTGAAGATGAAGCGGTGAAATCCTGCGGGACGGAAACGCAAATGCTCGAACCACGGAGCAGGCGGCGGGACAGGCGGATCGTACGCCGACATGAACGAGATCGGCGCGACGCTCGTCGATGCCCATTTGATGCCGCTCTTTTCGGCGACCGACTTTGCCGCGATCACGACCTCGCCGGTGACCATCATTTCCGCTCCTTCGATCGCTTTCGTCAGGTCGTCGAACATCGGCCGCGGATCGCTGAGCAGGATCTTGCCAAGTATCTCCTCGGTACCCTTATGCGGGTCCATCATATCCTTGACCATGTGACGGTCGTCCGGGTCAAGGTGAGGCGCCATCGGAGCAAACCCGAGACCGGTCAAACCGATCTTTTCGCGATAATATTCCATCGCCGCGATGGTCACGTCATGGCCTCGTTTCTGCAATTCAAGGCCGATCGCGATCTTTGGGTGCAGGTCGCCAAGCGAGCCAAATGTTGCAAGCACGAGCTTTGCCATAATCTAAGTGTCTTTGCGCCACCCTTGCGCCACGTGCGCCACCTGCGCCGGCGCACGTAACGGCGCAGCGGGCCGCTTATGTTTCTTCCCCTTGATCCGGTTCCGATCGGGTTTCGGCTTCCCGCATTTTATTTCGAGCCTTTACCTGAAACCGAATGTTCAAAAAGAACGACACGCAGCCGAGCACGATCGAGACAAATGCTCCGTCTTTATTTCCGGCCCATAAAAAATAGGCGGCGGCTATCGCTAAAGCCACCGCCGCGATCTGAAAAATTGTTTCGATCTTCATTCGGTCCTGATCTCTTCTTTCGCGATCTCCGTTACCGACATCGGCCGTTTTTGTTTTCGCCAAAAATGGCGGGCGATCAAGAATCCCGGCAGCCCGATGAACAAAGCGAAAGGTAACGCTCCGACAACGAGTGTAACAAGTCCGAGGATGAAATTCAGTGCTACGTCGAGGCCTTTACCGAATGATTCCGAGAGCTTTGAATCGAAACCTGCCGAACTCGCCGAAATAGCGGCGGGAGTCTGGAGCTTTACCTTTATGGTCGAGAGGCTCGACTGGTTTTCAAGGTATCGTTTCCTGCCTTCCACTTTTTCGATCTCACCGCGGACCTCGGCCAGTTCCGACTGCACGTAAAGTGCATCTTCGACGCTGGACGCCCGTTTCATTATTTCGATGTACTGCTGTTCGAGTGCCTTCTGCGTTTTCAGGCGTGCTTCGACGTCGATGAACTCTTCCGTGACGTCTTCACCCTTTACCGTTTCCATGATGACGGTGTCCGCCGTCAAACGGATCTCGTCCAATGCGGAACTGAAACGGTCTGCCGGTACCCGAAGTGTCATTGAAACCGTATCGCGTTTCTTTATTTGAAGGTCGCTCGTACTTTGGTTCGATTCGACGACGTAACCGCCCTTCGATTCGGCGATCGAGGTGATCTTTCGCTGTGCGTCTTCCGGTGTCTCAGTTTCAAGCTGCAGGTCCGCATTTCTGATGACCTTGCGTTCGATCGTCATCGGCGCTTCCTGAACGATCTGAGCCTGAGCGAGGGAAGTTTTCTGGACGACGTTCCTGACCGAGCGCGGTTGTCGTGACGCTGTAATTGAGCTGTTGGCAGCTGCGTTCGACGAACCGGTCTTCATGTCAGACGCGGTTGCGGGAGCAGTCGCATATTCGCTTTGTGAGATCGATCTGTTTGAATTTAAAGTCGCAGATCCAGCCATTTCCTCTCGATCTGCACAGCCCGGGAAAAGTGCGGCAAGCAAGACCGCAGAGAGCTTGAGATATTTCATGGTTCCTCCGTGAAGTTGTCTAACTTCATGGAAAGAACGATTGAGATCAACCGGCCTTGCGTGCTACTTCTTCAAAACTTTCGCCGCGGAAGAATGCAGCGGTCGCGGTGAATAGCCGACGGATAGACCGGTATATTTTCGGAAATGCCCAAAAGAAGAAGATCAGAAAAACGACAAGTACGACGGCGATAACGATCGGTGCAAAGACCGCGAGAAATGTCCCGACGATCGCGATGGCGTCTTCGGCGAGCGAGAGTATCCAATTCGACACAGGTTCGGGCGAGAGGTTGGCTGCAATACGAGCGGTAGCCTTTGTACCGTGTGAAGAGAACGCCAGGCCGCCGCCGATCAAAGCCGCGGGAATGTAAATGCTCGGGTCAAGCTGATTTGTCGCGGCGTATGCGACGATCACTCCCGCCGGAACGCGTATGAACGTAT
>CAYTDJ010000165.1:0-6189 GCA_964436265.1 uncultured Chloracidobacterium sp.
CTGGGGGAAAATCCGATAGGTGTGATCCGGCCGCGGTATGGATGGATCCCGATCGATCTCGGTGAGCTATGGAAATATCGTGATCTGATCTTAATACTGACGGCGCGTGACATAAAGGTGAGATACAAACAGACATTGCTTGGCGCGGCCTGGGCGGTCATCCAGCCGCTTTTTACAATGCTCATCTTTACGATCTTTTTTGGGCGATTGGCGGGTGTGCCGTCTGACGGTATCCCGTATCCGATCTTCGCGTTTGCGGGATTGCTGCCATGGACGTTTTTTTCAAACGCGGTCACGAATAGCGGAAACAGTCTCGTCGGCAACTCCAATCTGATATCAAAGGTATATTTTCCGCGAATGATAATCCCGATCTCGTCGGTTGCATCCGGATTGGTCGATTTCGCAATTGCCTTTTTCTTGCAGCTGTTACTGATGGTTTGGTACGGCGTCAAGTTTGGCCCGTCGCTTATTCTTTTGCCGGTTCTGGTTGCGTTGACGTCTCTGCTGGCGGTCGGTATCGGAATGTGGATGTCTGCCCTGAATGTGAAGTATCGAGATATTCGATACGCTCTGCCGTTTGCGATACAGCTTGGTCTATTTGCGTCTCCAATTATTTATCCTTCGAGCATGGTCCCTGAAAAATGGCGTTGGGTCATGTCGATAAATCCGCTTGCCGGACAGATCGAAGGATACAGATCTGCATTTTTCGGATTGCCGATCGATTGGACATCGCTCGGTGTCTCAGCACTGATAACATTTGCCATTCTTGTTTATGCGTCAGTGATGTTCAAGCGAATGGAGCGCAGCTTTGCCGACCTTATCTGACATGTCGAGGCCGATAATAAGAGTTGAAGACCTGGGAAAAGAGTTCGTGATCGGCGGGCCCGTGGAGCCGTATTCGACCATTCGCGAATCGATCGTCAGAACGGTTCGAAAGCCCTACGATATGATTCTCGGAAATGGCTCAGAGAAGAAGAAGTTCTGGGCACTTAAGGACGTAAGTTTTGAGGTCTTTCCCGGCGAAGTGCTTGGCATCATTGGCCGGAACGGCGCCGGAAAATCGACGCTACTGAAAGTCCTTTCACGAATTACGGAACCTACAAAAGGCCGTGTCGAGCTTTACGGCCGTGTCGGCAGTCTCCTTGAGGTCGGAACCGGATTTCATCCGGAACTGACCGGACGCGAAAACATTTACCTGAATGGAGCGATCCTGGGAATGCGTCGGGACGAGATCACAAAGAAGTTTGACGCGATCGTTGATTTTGCCGAGATAGAAGAGTTTCTGGATACCCCGGTCAAGAGGTATTCAAGCGGAATGTACACTCGTCTCGCGTTTGCGGTCGCGGCGAATCTTGAACCCGAGGTCCTGATCGTGGACGAAGTTCTGGCCGTAGGCGACGCGGCTTTTCAGAAAAAATGTCTCGGCAAAATGGAGGAGGTCGCGAGTGCGGGGCGCACTGTGCTCTTCGTGAGCCACAATATGGGTGCGGTTTCAAAACTCTGTTCCGAGGTGATGCTGCTGCAAAACGGAATGGTTCGAGGCCGCGGCGAGCCGTCGGAGATCGTTGGCCAATACCTGCGCGAAGGCAGTAGTTCAGAATTCATATCAGACACCGGACCGGTTCGATTTGCGTCGCTAAGGCAGATCGGGCAGCGGTTGGTCCTTAAGCTTCGCTATCACATGGAAAAGGAAATCGATCTTCCATGCCTTGGTTTCGTCGTCAGTGACGCGGCGGGTAACCCGCTTTTTGGTACTAACCCCAAGATCGATAAGGTGCCTCGACTGCCTATACCAAGATCAGAAGGTGATATGGAGATCGAGATCTCAGAACCCGGCTTGGTCGATGGAACATATTATGCGTCGATTTGGTTTGGCGATGGAGAAACAGATCATTTTGTTGAGAAGGATTGTCTCACTCTCGAAGTCCTGGACATGGTGCCGAACCAACACGGCCGCCCGCATTTGAATGGATTTGTCTATCCAAAGTGTGAATGGAATTTCAACGCCTGATCTAAATTATGTGCGGCATATGCGGAGTTTGGGGTGAAACGGGAGCGCGCCGCGTCGAGGCTATGGTGCGCGCAATGCATCATCGCGGCCCCGACGACAACGGAGTGTTCTCGCATGCCAATGCTTCACTAGGAATGGCTCGGCTTGCGATCATCGATGTATCGCCGGGCGGGCATCAGCCGATGTCCACTCCGGACGGGCTTATCAGCATCGTTTACAACGGCGAAACCTACAACTATCTCTCCGAGAGGAAGATCTTAGAAGGCAGGGGTTACAGCTTCAACTCGACGTCGGATACTGAAGTCGTGTTGCGAATGTACGAGGAATACGGCGACGACTTCGTTACTCGCCTGAGAGCGATGTTTGCCGTTGCCATCCATGATCGCCGCAAGGGGCCGGGACGTGAGCGGCTTTTTCTTGCACGGGATCATTTCGGAATCAAACCGCTCTTGTATTCGCAGATCGGAACAAAACTCGTATTTGCGTCTGAGATCAAGGCATTGCTCGCCAGCGGGTTGGTCGAGCCCGAGATCGACCCGGTCGGACTGCGATATCTGCTTACTTACGGATCTGTGTATCAACCGAACACGATCATCAAGAACGTTAAAATGCTCCCGCCGGCTCATAAGATGATCGTGGACGAACGCGGCGTTAATATCGATCGATTCTGGACGTTGGCGACGGATCGCCGGCCGGAACTTCGTTCGATGCCTTACGGGTCGGCCGTAGAAGAAATGGACGCGGTCCTGCAGGAATCGGTTCGCCTTCAAATGATCAGCGACGTTCCGCTTGGGGCATTTTTGAGCGGCGGCATCGACTCCTCGCTAATGGTCGCGATGATGGCGAGGGCTTCGTCCGAACGGGTCAAGACATATTCGGTCGGATTCGGGAGTGAAGGGGAAGATATCGATGAAACTGCCGAGGCCGCAATAACTGCCGAACACATCGGTACCGATCATACTCAGGTCACAGTAACTTCTGCCGACGTGCGACGCGATATTGAACACATTGCATTTGGGCTTGATCAGCCGTCGATAGATGGAGTGAACACATATTATGTTTCGCGTGCCGCTCGCACCGGCGTGACCGTTGCTGTTTCTGGTAACGGAGGCGACGAACTTTTTGCCGGCTATCCATGGTTTATTTTCATGAAGAACGACCAGGACCGGCGATCTGGTTCCCCGTTTACGGCAGGTGCAAGATCGTTCGCGGCGGCCGTTGCGGGCGGACGGCTTTTCGACCCATTGGTTTCTACTTCACTTGGCGGATATATCACGAAGGCTCGCGGGCTTAGCGGTTTTGTTACAAGATACGGAAATCTCTGGCAGACATTTGGCCCGAAAGGTGCAGCCCATTTGCTTGATCGACGAATACGGCGAGAGGCTGGTGCAGGGAGTTCGGTCTTTGATGATCTTTGCAAGATCGATGAGATCCCGAACGGATCAGCGATCGAAAGGGTCTCCGGACTCGCGCTCCGGGGATATAATGGGAACCAGCTTTTGCGGGATATGGACGCAGTTTCGATGATCCATTCGCTCGAGCTTCGCGTCCCTTTTCTTGATCCCGCCGTTGCCGATGCCGCGCTGTCCTTGCCAGATTCGGCAAAGCTCGGTGACACCTCAAGGCTTTCTTCAGAATATCTCCAAAGCTATAGAGATTCAGGCGCGAAGCGAATTCTGCTCGATATTGGAAAGAAGTACCTTCCCCCGGATTTTGATCGAAAGCCAAAGCGCGGATTTGGCATGCCGTTCGGCACATGGATGCAGGGTGTGCTTCGAGATGTTGTTGAGGATACGCTTTCCGACAAGACCACTAAAGATCGAGGCATACTCGATGTTGATGCTGTGAGGTCGGTGAGAGGCCGAGCGTATGACAGTTCAACGATCTGGATGCAGCCATGGCTGCTCATGATATTGGAACTATGGTGCAGGGAAATATTGGACAAAGCGCCCGGTAGATTTGACGTTTAGATGAGCGACAACGATCCAAAGATCTCCGTGGTCATTCCCACAAAGAACCGTGCCGAAATGGTGCGGCGATTTCTTCCTACGCTCGCCGAACAAACGACCTCGGAACCATACGAGATCATCGTTGTCGACAACGGATCGACCGACTCGACCATAGAAGTTGTCACAGAATTGTCTTCTCGTTGGCCGTTTATCCGCCTATTAACAGAATCGAAGCCGGGAAGCGCCGCAGCCTGCCACGCGGGCGCACTGGCCGCCAGAGCTCCGCTGATCATGTTCGTGGATGACGATATGCTGGCAGTGCCTGAACTCGTTGAGGAACACTTGCGCAAGCATGTTGAGTCACCCGAGTCTTGCGTTCTCGGCCAGATACTCTCGGCAGAGAGTGAGCACCCGTTTGAGAGGATGCTTGCATACATTTTCGACGGGCCGCGATTGTCGCTTCCCACTCGCGATCCGGAGCCGAGCGATTATTGGTCCGGTAATGTCTCGATGCCTCGGTCGGTTTACTTGGGGCTAGGCGGATATAACCAGGTTTTTTCACAGCTCGGTTATGGCAAGGACGTAGATTTTGGAAAGCGTCTGGTCGAGGCCGGCATACCTATCGTGTTTTCCGAAAAGGCACTGACCCTTCAGCATTTTGCCGAACGCTTTCCTGAACGAATGCGAAAGGCGTACCGATGCGGAATTACATATGGCTACGTAAGGGACAATTATCCGGATCTGCCCATACCGGGCAATGTCACGGGCAGCCTAGGGCTAAAGGATCGGGTCTTAGAGCCAGTATGCCGCATGGTCGCGTTTTTCATAGAGCCGTTTGATCGCGGAAAAGGCGTCCCCGTTAAACCATTGGCATTTGCCTACGATCTAGGAATCCGTATTGCGACCCGCCGTGGATTATCTGATTATCAGAAGGGTCGTGCGAAGGTTTCGATCAATAACTAAGAATGTCTGAACGAACTAAGTATTTGGTGTCGGTAATTATCCCGACTTTCAACAGGCGACAGTGGATCGGTGAATGTCTCGATTCCGTGCTCGGTCAAACATATTCAGACGTCGAGGTGATCGTTGTAGATGACTGTTCGACGGACGGCACCGTCGAATGGCTGGCGGAACAGGAGCGATTTCGTTCGGTGATCGTTCATCGGCAGGAAAAGAATGGCGGGGCTTCGGTCGCACGGAACACCGCGATCGAAATGGCAAAGGGCGATCTTGTTGTCTTCATCGACAGTGATGATCTACTTTTGCCTGATCATATTGAAAAAGCGGTCGAAGCGTTTGAGAGAGACGCGGATCTTGGTCTTTTCTGCTGTGATTCGACAATGATCGATGCAGACGGAAATACGATCTTGGGTGGAAAAACGTGGCACCAAAGCCTGGCTCACGCAAAGGGATATGATATCAAGACAGATTACCGGTCGCTGAAAGACGTGTTCTCATATTCAAATTGTTTTCCTGGATTTACCCTTCGCCGCGAGGTTTTTGAGGAACTTGGCGGATTTGACCAATCGATATTTCCGGCGGACGATTACGATCTTGCCCTGCGGGTAGCCGGAAGCCGGTTCAAAGTTTTCTATCTTCACGAGGCTCTCTGTCTTCGACGAGAACACGACGGACAATTGTCGGGTATTCAAAATTCGGTCAAGACTCAAGTCAAGTTGATCGAAGCGCTTGAAGACGCCGTCAAGCGCAATCCGGACGAATTTTTGGATCGGTCCTTGATTCGACGTAGAATGGCCGGCTGCAAAATGGATCTTGGACTAAGCGCGCTAAAAGAAGGAAAGTGGCCGTTGGGACTCAAGGCGCTTCTGGAGTCGTTGTCGATGTCTCCAGGCGGTATCCAATCGCTGTTTAAGATAAGTCGCAGGAAATTTTCACGTGAATTGAACTCCGAACAGATTTGATTACCCAATGGGAACAAAGATCTTTTTCCCAAATTTGGACGGTTTGCGGTTTTTCGCATTTTTCCTTGTTTTCTGGCAGCACGCAACGGAAGGTCTTTTTGCGAATCTCCAGAACGATGGTTTCCTGGACCAGACCCACTCTAGGTTCTTCGTGACCGGCGGTCTGGGAGTCTCGTTCTTTTTTGTTTTGAGCGGTTTCCTTATCACTTACTTGTTGCTTGATGAAGCAAAGCGAAACGGCAGGGTTAACATAAAAGCTTTTTACCTGAAACGCGCACTGAGGGCGAGATCGCTGACGATCGGCATC
>CAYTDJ010000166.1:0-6185 GCA_964436265.1 uncultured Chloracidobacterium sp.
ACTACCGAGAAGGCTCACTTATGATGACCCATGCAAAATACTCAACTTCAAAAATTCAGTTTAGCGGGCTTTATCATCAAAACCCGATAATCAATTTTTCAAACTATTGATGATTTTTTGACGGTAAGTGTTTGCGTCTCTTTTTATAACACTTTCGTTCAAGGTGAGCAAACGCCGGTCGAGCATGACCACTCGGCCATTGATGATAACAGAACGCACATCGTCGGCCTTTGTGGCATACACCAGATGAGAATAGATATTGAACATCGGCGTTTGATGGAGGCTGTCGAGATCTACTATCGCAATGTCGGCACGCTTTCCGGCCTCGATAGATCCGGTAATGTCGCCGATATGAAGGGCACGAGCCCCGCCAATGGTCGCCATCGAAAACGCCTGTTCCGCCGACAGCATTTTGGGGTCGCCGGACGTCAACTTGTGGAGCTTGGCGGCCGTGTCCATTTCTTCCCACATAGAAAGGTCGTTGTTGGACGCGGCACCGTCGGTCCCCAACCCGACGTTCAGGTTCTTGCGAAGCATAGACGGAACCGGGGCCGTTCCGGCCGCGAGCTTCATGTTGGATTGCGGGTTATGGGCGATGCCGACGTTATGTTTCTTCAGCAGGTCAAGCTCTGCGTCGTTTGCCTGAATGACATGTGCGGCGATGGTCTTATTGGTGAAGAAACCGATCTTTTCAACGAACTCGATCGGCCGCTGGCCCTGATGTTTCTGCTGAATGAATTCGGTCTCCGTATTTGCCTCGGCTAGATGAATGACGAGCGGAGCATTCAGTTTGTTGGCAACATCGCGTGCCTGAAGAAGATGTTCCTGTGAAACGGTATAGGGTGCATGTGGCGCGATCGCCGGCACGATCAGCGGATCGTTTTGCCATTTGCGAATGAATCGTTCGGTGTACGAAATGCCGGCCTCCCAGGTCTTGTTGTCGGGAGCCGGAAAATCGAGAATGGTTTCGCCAAGTACACCGCGCATGCCTGCACGCTTTGTTTCGTCGGCGATGGCGTCCTCAAAGTAGTACATGTCGCAATAAGTGGTCGTACCGCCCTTGATCATCTCCGCAAGACCGAGCCGTGTACCGGCACGAACGAACGCTTCGTTTACGTTTTTCGCTTCGGCAGGAAATATGAACTTCGTCAACCATTCCTGGAGGTCCATGTCGTCCGCGATGCCGCGAAACAGGGCCATCGGAACATGCGTGTGCGTATTGATCAGCCCGGGAACGACCGCTTTGCCCGCGGCGTTTATCGTCTGCTTCGCCCGATACTTTCGCACGATCTCGGAACGTTTGCCGACCGCGACGATCTTGTCGCCCTTGATCGCGACCGCACCATCCTCGATAACGCGTCTCCCGTCGTCCATTGTCACAATAGTGCCTCCGGCGATCAGAATATCGACAGGCGAATCGGCGGCTAAGGTCCTAGTTACAAGGCCAAACTGTGGACAAACGAGCAGTATTAGGAAGAAAAACGCTTTTAGAGATTTCATATGAGACTTTTTCACGAGAAACAAGCCAGGATATTCACAGCGTCAGTCTATGAGTTCGAGGCGTTCTACGTCGGCCAGATCCTTATGTCGACCACTTGCTATCTTGTTCTTGATAAGGTCGCTCTTTCCGATGGTAGTAACGAAGATGTCTTCGATCCGCACTTCGTTTTTTCCAGCGAACGCAACGTCGAAATCGATGCCGTCAGCAAAATTCACGAACTGGACCTTCATAGGCTCGACGCCCATTTCCATCATGCTTCTACTTTCGGGAAACAGGTCATCGCCGAGGTTTGATTCGGCTACCCCGAACTCTATCAAGGCTTTTCGAAGCCTCAAAACGTTCTCTCGATCGTCCGAAACAAAAATATCCAAGTCGTTCGTTGAGCGCGCGTATCCATAAACGCCGACCGCATATCCACCGATGAGAAGATATCTGACCTTATTCGTATTTAATAATTCGAATAACTCTTTGAAGTCTTTCGGTAGCTCGAACTCCATAATTTATTCGGCGAAGCCTTTCGATATTTTGAAGCCTTTCCCTGATGCTGGTCTGCTTCCAGAATTCAATTTCTTCTCTGTCATCGAACCTATTTACGGACTTTACACTGGCCCGATTCAAATGCAGTTCCGGTATTTCGCGATGCTCACCCATGAATAGAATCTACAATGATTTGGTCGATTTAGCATCTTCTGAACCGCAGCCGTCCCAATTCGAGTTGACTTAGTGGAATTGATACCTATTATTGCCTTATGGACGCGCCAAAGTTTACTATCCGCGGATTTCGCCCCCCACGCGAGGCGGCAAGGTCATCGCTGGGCGCGCTTGAGGCCAAGGCAATGGATGCGGCATGGCGGCTTGGCCGGTTCAACGTAAGGGAAATGGTCGATGCTCTCGACCAAGGCCTTGCCTATACGACGGTCATGACCACCCTCGACCGTCTTTATAAGAAAGGGCTGCTAAGCCGCGAACGTGAGGGCAGAGCGTTTTTCTACAAGCCGCTGCTTTCATCCGATGAGATCCAAGTCGGCATTGCAGGCGATGTCTTTTCGGGTCTGATCGACGACGCTACAAAGCGGATCGAGCCCGTTCTCGCATACATCGTGGATGCGGTAAGCGAGAAGGATTTGATGCTGCTCGATGAGCTTGAGCGGCTTGTAAGAGAAAAGAAAGCGGAGCTGGAGCGGGAATAGGGCGGCGATGTACTACCTCATAGGAATTACATTGGTACTCACGTTTCTCTTCGTGATAAACCTTACCTCGGCATTTGCCGTGTCATTGGCATGGAGGTTTGTCTCCAGGATCGCCGACACCTGGCCGCCCCATCGAACTTCAGCGGTCCTTTTCACACTTCGCATCTTTCCTATAGCGACGGCTCTTCTTTACAGTTTCGGTCTTGCCCTCCCGGCCTACATTCTCTTTGAGCCACACGTGACCGAGGAGACGATCGGATTCAAACAATGGATCCTCGTCGCTGCTTGCGGACTTGGGCTGGCATTTGCCGCTTTCAGAATATTTGGAAGCTGGTGGCAGACACGCAAGCTGCTGAATGGCTGGCTCGAACATGCGGAAGAGATCGAGGTTGATGGCCTGGATCTGCCCGCCTACAAGGTGCAACACCCGTTTCCGGTATTCGCGATAGTCGGTGTCAGAAAGCCAAAGCTGTTCATCGCCGAACAGGTTCTCGATATGCTCGATGCGTTTGAGATATCGGCCGTTATCAAACATGAACTCGGACACCTCGCGGCCTTCGACAATCTGAAGCGGATTATGATGCATCTCTGCGGTGATCTTCTGCTCGTCCCGGTCGGCCGAAACCTGGACACTGTCTGGACCGAAGCCTCGGAGATCGCGGCGGACGAATTCGCCGTCAATAAGGGTGGGCGACGATCTGCTTTGAACCTTGCTTCTGCATTGATAAAGATCGCGCGTAATGTTCCATCACCTCAACGCGATCGATTACCCGTTGGATCATACGCTGTCCAGCACGATGGCGAACTGCTATCCAACCGCATCCAGCGGCTGCTGGCATTGGCCGAATCTCGCGAAAATGGAGGGCCCGACCGGGTAACCCGACCGCTACGCGTCTTTTCGGTCATCGCTGCCTCTCTGCTGATTTTGCTTCCGCTGGCTCTTGACACATACCTGTTGTCACACGTTCACGAGATCTCAGAGGGTCTCCTCAAATCGCTTCGCTAGCTTTTACTACGGACGCTGGTAGTAAATCCGCAGTCTCTCTACGATAGGTCAGTTCCTGATTTCCTGCTTCGAATTGACCACTATGAGACCAATGATCGTCGTCCGTTCAATCGCGGCCTTTTTCGCTGCGATCCTATTCTTTGTCACCGTCTTCCGGGCACAAACCCCCAATACGGCCTCGCTCCAGATCACCGTCGTCGATCAAAACGGCGCCGTTATCGAAGGAGCTTCGGTCACGGTTCAAAACTCTGCTATCGGCTCGGCGCGCACGCTGATCACCGGCAACGACGGCACCGTTAGCGCGTCCGCTCTATCTCTTACAGGAGTTTACGTAATTAAGGTAATGAAGACAGGATTTGCGGAAAGCGAAATTAAGGATGTCTTGTTGCGATCGGGCGAGACGGCCAACATTCGAGTCACGCTCGCGATCGGGAGCATTCATCCGAACGCTGACGTAACGATCCTTGGAACGGCGGACGGCGTGCGTGCAGATTCGCAGATCGGGCAAAGCATAGATATAAAACGGATAGATGAAACACCTCTGCTCGGACGGAAATTCACTTCATTGCCGCTGCTAAATTCGGCGTTTCGTCAAGGAAAGGGAACAGGTGACCTGTTTGTAAACCAGACCTATTTCATCACAGGCGTCGGCTCGCGCCGGGCGGCGACCTTCACGCTCGACGGTGCAAGCAATGACGAAGGCTGGGGAAGGCAGACTGCAGTAGCGACCGTTCCGGTCGGTGCCGTACAGGAAGTTGCAGTGCTTACGAATGCCTTTTCATCGGAATACGGATGGACATCCGGGCCCGCTCTCAACATCGTGACCAAGTCCGGGACTAACGACCTGCATGGAGAAGCACTAATAATGCTCAGGCCCGGTGACGGGTGGCAGGCGAGATCATTCTCGACAAAAGGATACTGCCCGAAATCGGCGCCGAGCTGCGTCGTCCCATCCACGCTTACGGCGATCGACCCAGTCGACATTCCGGATCAACTTAGTCAGTATTCAGGTGCAGTTGGCGGGCCGGTCATTCGCGATCGAACGTTCTTTTTCCTAGCAGCTGACCATACGCGGCAAAACCGAACGGCATTCATATCAGGAACGCTTCCCTCATTCGTTCTTCCAGCCAATGGCGATCTCGCCTACGAAGGACATTACCGGCAAACACTTTTCGACGGAAGGATCGACCATAGGTTTACCGACAAGCAGACGCTGATGTTCAGGGTAAATTTCGACCGCTTTTTCGACGACAATCCGCAGGACGCCGTCGGTGGTTCCAATGCTCCAAGCGTTGCCCGACGTTACTCGCGAAAGGCCTGGACGACCCAGGGAAATCTTACCTCGACCCTGACACCGGAACTTGTGAACGAAGTTCGCGTCTCATACCTTCACGGCGACCCGGTGACACTGTGGGAAGCTAAGGAACTGTCGACGACATACACACGCGCCGGTTCAGTTCCCTTTACTATTGGACAATCGCGTGCTTCGAATATTTACAGCTATCAATTTCAAGTTGCCGACACCCTGTCCTGGTCGGTTGGACGCCATTACTTGCGCATTGGCGGAAATGTGACACGTCACCGTTCAGGTGGAACAGGGAACGAACCGGGCACACCGATCCTCGGTACATTTACATTCCGTTCTAACACGACGGCCCCGTTCGGCCAGCTTACGCTTGCTGACGTACAAAATTATCAGCAGCCCATCAATTTCGGCATCGACAGCTACGATCTTACGCAATGGCTGTACGCCTCATTTGTGCAGGATCACATTCGAATACGTCATGATCTGAGCATTGACCTTGGCCTTCGATACGACAGACAGACGCTGACCGACGCAAGCAAAAACTTCGCTCCCCGCATCGGTTTTGCATGGAACCCAATGGGCAATTCAAAGACAGTCATCCGCGGCGGATACGGAATGTATTACACTCAGATCCGGACTAATGCAGTGGCAAGCTATCTTGTCAACGGTTTGGACGGATTGACCACATATTCTGCCACCTTCGGCCAGACCGGATTCCCGACATGCTTGACCTGTGCACCCGTCAACGTAGACCCGCGAACTATACCGGCGAATCAGCTTCCGGCCCGCGACATTGTTATTAAAGCCGGTCTTCGTTCTTTCTATCAGGCCCAGTTCGCTCGTTATGGGCTCAATTTTGACCTGCTGCCGAATTATCCGGATAAGCTGGTCAATCCGCGAAGCCAGGTGTTCACCATCGGGGCGGAACACGAATTTTTCAAGGGACTGTTTGCGGGAGCCGATTACGTTCGTCAACATCTTTCAAATATCGATCGAACCGTCGATCTGAATGCGCCGTCGGCATTCGACCGCACGGCTCCGGGGCAGGTCAGATCGGTCTCCGCTGCTAATGCAACACGTCCGATACTCCCGGTCAATGGCGGTATCCGGCAGGTCAATGCGCTGATCAACTTTGGAAAGGCGGACTATGACGGCCTGCAAACACAAGTTTCGTATCGTGGG
>CAYTDJ010000167.1:0-6166 GCA_964436265.1 uncultured Chloracidobacterium sp.
GGTTCGGCTATCATGTCGATCGCGTGACAAGGGCACTGCTCGTAGCAAACGCCGCATCCTGTGCAAAGGTTGTAATTGAATTTGTATCTTTTGCCGGGCCCAAGCTTAGTGATCGCGTTTTCGGGACAGGCACCGAAGCAGCCGTCACACTCAAAACAATTACCGCAGGACAGACATCGCTGCGCTTCAAAGGTCGCTTCGTCCACGCCTAGACCTGCCACTATTTCTTCAAACCCCGAAATGGCAATATCCGGGTCTATGTGCGGCTGTTGTCTTACCTCTGCTTCCGTTCGGAACCAAACGTGAAGTTGGTCGGCCAATACGATGGGGTTGCTGACTGGCTTGGCATAGGTGGATTCTTTGAGCCACGCATCTATGTTCCGCGCCGCCTTTTTCCCATGTCCGGTCGCGATCGTAACTGTCCGTTCGCTTGGAACCATATCGCCGCCCGCAAAGATACCGGCATGGCCCGTCATCATGCGTGAATCGACTATTACCGTTCCGTCATCTTTGAATCTGATGCCCTCGATCTCTTTTAGAAACTCGGTTTCGGTATCCTGCCCCAGCGCGAGGATCACCGAATCTGCTTCAAGCGTTTCAAATTTCCCGGTTGGCACAGGCCGCCCGTCTTTGATCTCCATCTGTTCGACGGTGATCGAGTTTGAGTCGAGATTTTTTATTGTCCGCAGCCAATGGATCTTGACGCCTTCGCTTAAGGCCTCATCGGCCTCGAAGTCGTGGGCCGGCATATGTTCGCGGTCACGTCGATAGATTATCAACGCTTCCTCGGCACCTAGCCTCTTTGCGGTCCGAGCAGCGTCCATTGCGGTATTACCTCCGCCATAGATCGCCACCCGTCTGCCAATATGTGGCGTGTGCCCTAGCTCAACGTCTTTTAAGAAGCTAACGGCATCCAAGATCTTGCTCGCGTCTCGTGCGGGAATCTCGGTCTTTTTTCCAATGTGAGCGCCAATGGCAATAAAAACAGCGTCAAAACCGCCGTTCGATTTCTCCATCAGTATGTCGTCAACCTTGTGGTTGAGTTTGATCGTTACGCCCATTTCGCATATCCGATCGATCTCTGCCTTAAGGATGTGACGCGGAAGTCGATATGCTGGAATCCCGAAATTCATCATTCCTCCAGCGATCGGTCCGGCCTCGAGGATCGTCACATCGTGTCCAAGCCGGGCAAGGTGATAGGCGGCCGATAATCCACTCGGGCCCGCACCAATGATCAAAACACGCTTACCACTCTTTTCCCCTGGTTTTGGAAATTGCCATTCTTCTTGGATCGCCAGGTCGCCTAAAAACCTCTCAATTGAGTGAATGCTGACCGCACTGTCGATCGATGCGCGGTTACACGCCCCTTCACAGGGGTGATAGCAAACTCGGCCGTGCACCGCGGGAAGCGGGTTTTGCTCAGACAGCTTTTCCCATGCACCCTTAAAATCTCCGCTTTGTGCCAAAGAAAGCCATGCCTGAATGTCTTCGCCTGCTGGACACGCGTTGTTGCAAGGCGGTAAGAAGTCAACGTAAACCGGCCGATTTGCCCGGGTGGGCCCGGTTCCCGAAGGGTGGTCTCTTAAGTCTGCTATTCCTGTGACATCTGTTAGGAAGGTGGTCATTTATGATTTGCCTCTCTTATCGGCCAAATTTGGACAACGCCTTTAGTGTGCAACCCACGTGCCGCAACTAAATGAAGTCTGTTCCAAGCCAACAGATGAACGATTAAGGAAATCGGCTTCTCGAATGCGCCATAGTTTCAGCCTTTGAAATACAAGTCATAAGGGTTGGAATTGGCATACCAAAAAATCGCCATATCTATCTCTTGATCTTTCGGCCCCAACGCCAGCCGCATCGTTCGAATGGGCGCGAAGAATCCCACGCCGTGGTCGAAATTCACGAGTTTTTTTCAACGAGCAGACAATACCTTTTCAAGGATCGCCCAATAAATATTGAGGTTTTCCAGAGGCACAGCTCTTGCCGAAGTGAAAGTCAGCATTTGTGACGATGATCACCAAACTAAGCCCAATGGAAACCGAATCGCAAAAAAGCAGGAAAGTAGCCCTTATTGGCCTTGCTCAAATAAGTGCGATCGATGTTTATTCTCTTCTCGTTGCCGGGCGGATCGACGAGGTCGTTCTGGTTGGAAAAGAAGCTAGAAAACTGATCTCGGACCTCAATGGACTCCGATCAACGGTTCCATTGGCGTCGCCAGCCAGGGTTTGGAAGGGCGAGATCCCCGATTGCGCTGACGCAGCAGTCGCGGTGCTGTCGCTTACTGACGAATCTGAAGTAAGTTCCTCAGTTTCACATCGAACTATGGATGCTGCGTCAAGAATGCGATCCCTGGTAGGACGGCTAAGGGACGCCGGTTTCAATGGAGTTTTATTGGTAACCCGAAAGCCGGTTGAACTTCTGACAGCAGTGGCCTTGGAAGAATCCGGCTTTTCGCGTGGCCGGGTATTCGGCTTGGGATGGATGCCTGAGGCATCCGTAGGCAACGTTGAAGGCATTAGATCAACCGATTCTGAACGGTTCCATTCTGATAACGGAAAAGCCTCGTCTGCATGGTGTACCGCGGTCGGGTCTGAGGTTTCCAACGTGGACATATGTACGGCTGACTGTCCTTATTTCGACACACTTTTGTCTAATCCGGGATTAAGGCATGGTGGCAATTGTTCTAATCATAAGGATTCACCGGAAAAACTTGCCGCGTGCGTTACACAGATCTGTGAAGCAGTGATCGACGACCTCAACTTCGTCATGCCGATCATTACGGTCGATACCGGGACGGCAAGCCTGAAGCCGTGTGTCGTGGGAAAAGACGGAATAAAACAAGAGCTGAAAATACAAAATTCTAATGGATTACAAAGGCGGAGATTCACTCAAAAGACCGCCGGAAATGGGGTGTGAGATGAAGGTGATCATAGCGATCGATGGGTCGGAATACAGCGATGCTGCAATTCGCTTGTACCGTGACGATTTCGGAAAACCCGAAGACCACGTTCGGATCGTCTCCGTTGTTGTGCCGCTTGACCATATTGTTGGGGCACCGTTTGGAGTTGTGGAAGAGTTCTATTCAGAATATATTAATGACGCACGAAATAATGCGGCTTCTTGTCTTAAAAATGCCCGATCGATCCTTTGTGGGGGTCCAAGGACATTCGAAAATGTTGAGACGGAGATCCTGATCGGGCCTGTGGCACAGTCCGTAGTTGAGACGGCGGTTAGTTGGGAGGCTGGTCTCATCGTTGTTGGTTCGCACGGTCGCGGGTTTTGGAAACGCGTCTATCTTGGCTCAGTGTCGAGCTCTATCGTCCATAATGCACCTTGTTCGGTTCTGATCGCCCGATCGCCGGAACCAACACCGTCTCTTGAAGGAGATAATAATGACACCGCATCATCTTAGTATTCAGAACAAGTGTTTAGACTGTACTATGCACAATCAGGGCTTTTTCTGTGAATTATCCGAAGACAGTCAGCAGGCGTTTGAGACAGCCAAGATCACAAACAGCTATTCGCCGGGCAGCATGCTGTTTATCGAAGGCCAACCCGCAAACGGCGTTTATATGCTTTGTCAGGGCGAAGTAAAACTGTACACCTGCTCGCGCGACGGAAAAGTCGTGATCCTTCATGTTGCAAAACCCGGGGAACTTCTTGGTCTGAGTGCGGTTGTTTCTAACAAAGTTTATGAGGTATCTGCCGAAGTGATCGAACCTTGCCAGGTTAACTATATTAGTAAGGCCGACTTCATGAGGCTGCTAAACAGGTATCCGGATTTTGCCATGAATACGGTCAAGCAGCTATGCAGCCGATATAACGACACTTGTAATCAGATACGCTCTTTTGTTCTTTCTAACTCCGTAGCAGACAAATTGGCGAAATTGATGCTCGATTGGTGCGAGACCTCAGCAATCGGCACCGGGACCGGCAACGGATCAGATCCCATCAGGATAAAAATGCGTTTCACCCACGAAGAGGTTGCCGAAATGATCGGCACTTCTCGAGAGACGATCACGCGGCTTCTAAAGGAATTTCGCCAACTTGACTTGATCACCGTTAAGGGTTCTGACCTCTACATTCATAACACCAAGAATTTAGAAGCTATGATCGGCAGGCCGCGCGGCTCGCGATCACGATTGTGACCGCCGTCACAGCCAATTGTGTTTGAAGTCCTAACCTGACCGCTGAATATTGAGAAACTGGATGCGGGCCGATGTTCCAGGCGGAGGTTACTACGATCTTTCCCGACAATCTTTTAAATGCAGGTTTGTACCAACCGATTCGCTTCGGGGACGTTTTTAGCGATTTGTCGAAAGGCGCGGCTAACGTTCTGGAAGTGATCGGACAGATGATAGATGTACCTACAGGTGACTTTTTGTTGAATTCGGGCGAAACTCCGGGTTCGTTAAAAATCCTTGTTTCCGGTGAAGGGATCATACTTTCTGGACACCCGCAAAATGGGCTGATCAATATCCGTAAGACGCTTAACAATGAGGTCTTCGGCCTGACGGAGATGATCGCGGGCAGCAGCTTCAAGTACAGCGTACTTGCGGTTACGAATTGTAAAGTTCGATCTATCCACAAGCGAGAGGTCGAACATATTCTTGAAACGGATGATAAGCCAAGAACGCTGCTGATAGAGCTATTGGCCGAACGCATCCAATGGGGTGAACGATCAATTCACAAATAGTTACATTAGAAACTCGTTATTTAGGGCTGTGATATTTATCACAGTTCTCATTTATTGCAAATGTTAGCCTTAATCAGATCTCAGAACACGATTTCAGTTCCGCGGATCAGGTAGTAAAAGGAGGCAATCAATATGGCTTCAACAAAATACCTTAAACTTGGAATGCTGGGCGCATTCGCCCTGCTTCTTTTTGCATGGGTGGTAATAACATTCACAACGCCGTCCATGCGCTCTTCGGCGACTGAGCTTCCGGATCCGGCCCCTGAAATGGGTTCACAGATCGACGATAAATTCGTCGGCAGCGAAACATGTAAGGCCTGTCATGAAGATCAGTTCAAAGCCGTTGAACAAACAAAACACGGAAAACTTGGCGAACTAGCCGCGTGGAAGAACAAAGTAGTGGGATGCGAATCCTGCCACGGCCCCGGAAAGGACCACGTTGATGGCGGCGGAGATAAGACCAAGATCAAGAACTTTAAAGAAATGGATCCGAAGGCGGCCTCGGAAACCTGCTTAAGTTGTCACGCGGGCAAGGAGAACCACAACAATTTCCGGCGCGGTGACCATTGGCGAAATAATATAGGCTGTACTGATTGCCATTCTGCACATGGGCCGTCTTTTGGACCGCAGCGTGCAGGCTCTACCACCTTTATTGGCGGTGCCGCAGCACAACGTCCTAATATGGCAAACCGTGCGATGCTGAAGAACAGCGAACCGCAACTCTGCATCGGCTGTCACTCAGAAACAAAAGCTCAATTCTCTAAGCCTTTTCATCACAAGGTTCTCGAGGGGACCATGTCGTGCAGCGACTGTCACAATCCGCACGGTGGATTTGACCAGAAGCAGACGAGGCTAGCGGTCGGCGCCGACCAGTCCTGCATTAAGTGCCACTCGAACAAACAAGGCCCGTTCGTTTTTGAACACGCGGTGCTAAAACTTGAAGGCTGTTCAGCCTGCCATTCGCCCCATGGTTCACAAAACCCGAAAATGCTCAAACGAAGCAGCATCAGGCAGCTTTGCATCGAGTGTCACACGTCTATCCAAAACGTGGAGCTAATAACTAGTGACAACCCGGGCGGCCCGCACGCACAAAACAGCTTGCGCTCACAGAATTGCACTATTTGTCACGTCGCGATACACGGCTCGAACTCGAGCAAGGTGTTCTTCAGGTAAAGGGGGTGAATACAAATGGCCAAGAGTACACATAAATTTGCGAAATGTCTGCGTGGCACCCTCCGGATCCTCTCTGGTGGCGTGGCCGCGTTCGTTTTTTCATTTTCCGCTCATGCACAATCCCCATCTCCATCACCTTCAACTGAAACTGATGACCGATACTCTGTACAAGCCAGTACGGAGATCGGCGGACGTTGGCTGGACGTTAACGGAAACGAGAATAAATTTAGAAGCGATCTGAACTACAGGAGCGGCTTTCGGGTCTTTGATTCTAGTATCTTGATCAAAGACAACGGC
>CAYTDJ010000168.1:0-6159 GCA_964436265.1 uncultured Chloracidobacterium sp.
CATATGTTCTTCCTGCGGGATCGACAAACTCGACTTCAAATGCCTCACCGTCATTAAAGACCTCTACGATAGTCCCAACCTGCCCCTCAAGCATTCCATCTTCCGGCCGATCCCTTTTCAGAGCCACAACATCAAAAAGCTTAAAGTTGTTCATAAGACAAAGCACGTAACTAGTCTTGGAAAATCCGTATCCTGTTCAACGATCCAAACGCTTCGAACCATTGCAGTTCTTCCATTATAGGCCATCTCATGATCTACGATATACCTCTGGCCAAATGAGTTCAAGACCCCGATCTTTGCATCGACGTTCGCAACCGCCCATTTCAACGAAGCAGCAAGTTGAAACGCGGAGTCTACCGAAATTCCCAATGCCTTTTCAAAAACTCTGGCCTTATGCTTTCCGACCACGTGGGCTGGATCAAGACAGTAGGAGACCAGTTTTCGGAGGTCAACTACCGCTTTGTTAGCTCCAGGAACCAGCATTATTGCTTTATCAACTCAACACCTGTCGCATCAAAAGCAACTTCTGTGACCGTACCGTCCGCGTTGATCTTATCAAACTTGGCACCGTCGTCCTTGATCAGGTGCTCGACCTTCTCTTTCGGGAGAATGTTCGTCTTGAAAACTCCCTGGGCCTTTACCTTCATTCCGGCGGCGTTCAGCGGAATGTAGAAAGCATGATCGCCAAATGTAACGCGAACCGACTTTCCGCCTTTTTTGTCGGCCATTTCCATCCAGCAGCCTTCCTTCTTGCAGGAACGTACGATCACGCCCTCGACCTGAACCGTCTTTCCGGCAAACTTCTCCGGCGTTGCGAAAACCTTCTCGACCTTTGCCTTTTTCACATTTGAGGCTAATGCCGCGCCGCGTGTGATCTTTTCACCGGCTTTCAGGTCAACAGGTTTGTTCTGTTCATTTAGGGCTGCCGGCTCGCCTTTGCTGTTCATCTCGCCTTGAGCGAATCCAAAAACACTAAACGCTAATACAAAAACAGCACAAAGTAATATTGATCTCATTATTTTTCCCCTCGATATTCGATTTAAAACATTATTTCGATTTGGCCGAAGACGCTTCAAAAACGACTGTTCCACTCAAGATGGTTTTCAAAACCTTCACGTCCCGCAGCTTCTCGGTCAGGATCTCATATATATCATCCGACAGAATCGTCAGATCTGCCAACTTGCCGACCTCTATACTTCCCTTCTCCTTTTCTTGAAATTCGGCGTATGCTGCCCCAAGCGTATATGCATAAACGGCTTCATCTACGGTCAGCGAACGCTTGCCACCGGCGTTAACGGCCGCATAGATGCCAAGGATCGGATCGATGTCCTTTATCGCAGCATCCGATCCAAACGCCAACTTCGCTCCGCCGTCCCACAGCTTTCGCAGATCGTCCGATATGCCTGACCCTTCGGCAAAGAATAAATTAGGCTGCATAGAGGCGATCATCGACGATCGTGCAAATCGCTGCAGATCAGCAGGTTTAAAGTTATGAGCATGCTCGATCCGAAACCTGCTGTCGCGTCCGCCGTTCGCCTTTACCGCGTTCTCAAACGCCGCGAGTGCTGACGAATTAGCAGCAGGCCCGATCGCGTGGACCAAAACCTGCAAACCGGCTTTGTCGGCACCTGCGATATCCGATGTGATCGTCGAAGTATCTTCTTCCTCGTCAAACGAGCCCTTCAGGCAGCCCGTTCGGACCATCGCATCACCCGAAGCGGCCTTAGATCCAACAGCAGCGAGACGAGCCCAATTGGACAATGCCACACAGTCGTAGATCCTCACTTTCAACTTCCCGGCCTTGTTGAGCTCGCGATAAACGCTCGCCATATCGTCGGAATGGGTATCCTGAACGCTAGTAATGCCAAAGCTCGCGGCATAGTTGCTGGCGGTCTCGGCGATCGCCATCCAATCACGAACATGATTGACCGGAACGACTCGCTGTAACGCAGCGATCGATTCTCCCGACAGAATTCCATCAGATAAACTCTTTTCGTCGATCTTTGCAGCGATCAACGCCGCCCGGTTCGCAAAAGCTGACTTCGCGTCCCCACGAAAAACGAAGACCGGATTGTCAGGCGTTGCTGCATCGACCTTTGAACGGTCGATCACGATCGAAGGGTCAAGCTTACCGCCCAATATCCAACGTCCATTCGGCAGGTAGCGGGCAAATTTCTCAAATCGCGAAATGACATCGGCTTCCGTCTTCGCATCGCTAAGATCGATCGAGGAAAAGAGGTTACCTATCGACATAAAATGCACGTGCGCATCGTTAAATCCCGGCAGAACGAGTTTGCCCTGTGCATCAATTACCGTGGTCGTCTTTCCCGCAAACGCCTGGATGGTCTTAGTTGTCCCAACGGCAATTATGCGTCCCTCGGCAACCGCAATAGCTTCGGCCTTCGGATTCGCCTTGTCCAACGTGCGGATATTGGCGTTGATCAAGATAAGATCAGCCGCAGAAGTCTGTCCTGCGGCTGATATTACCGACAAAATTAGTACTGCCGTGAGACAAATAACGTTCACTTTCGTTCAAACACTATCTTTCCATCGACTACAGTCTTCAAAACAGTCACGTCTCGGATCTTGACCGGATCGATCTTGAAAATATCGTCCGAGAGAATTACGAAATCCGCTAAATATCCGACATCGAGCACGCCTTTTTCCTTCTCCTGAAATTCGGCAAACGCTGAACCAACGGTGTATCCGCGAATCGTTTCCTCAACCGTGATCTTCTGATCCGGGATCCATCCGCCGGGATTCTTATCGTCGAGTGTTCTGCGCGTCACGGCAGCATAAACGCCGTACAACGGATTCCAGGGGGCGACCGGCGAATCAGACCCGAAAGCAAGAACTCCGCCCGTATCAAGTATCGTGCGAAACGCATAGGTTCCTTTCAAACGAGCCGGATCGAGACGTTTCCAGGCCCAGCGTCCATCATCAATGATGTGAAACGGCTGCATCGAAGCAACGACCTTTTGACCGCCAAAACGTTTGAGGTCTTCCATCCTGAGATGCTGTGCGTGTTCGATCGTAAACCTACGGTCCCTCGCGCCGTCAGCTTTCTCAGCCTCGGCATAATAGTCGAGAATGGTGGCGTTCGCACGATCGCCGATCGCATGAATGCGGACCTGAAGGCCGGCCCTGTCCGCGTCGATGATGTTCTGTTTCATCGTCGTGGTAACGTCCGCCATGGGCAAGCCGCTCGTATTAGGCGCGTCGAGATACGGTGAAAAGAACCACGCGGTTGTCGAGCCTAAGCTTCCGTCCGCATAACCTTTCAAACAGCCGACGCGAAGCATGGGATCGCCAAAGGCAAATCGGACACCTGTCCGCTCCCAACGCTTGTAATCACCCAATGGCGAACAGCCATATATCCGTGTCTTCAATTTTCCTCGACGAAGCAATTCCTGATAAACACCGATAGTTGTTCCTGCTGAAACATCCTGGACGCTTGTAATACCGAAAGATGCTGCGTTTTCGGAGGCGGCCTCGGCCGCTTCGAGTTTTTCCTCGAACGACGGCTCCGGAATCACTTTCTCAACATAGTAGGTCGCCGCGTCCTTGAAAATACCGGTCGGATTTCCCGAAGCATCTCTTACTATTTCGCCCCCCGCAACGTCTTTAACGTTCTGATCGATCCCTGCAAGCTTCATCGCGAGGCTGTTGGCGAGCGACATGTGGCCGTCGAGACGATTGATAAACACCGGGTTGTCAGGAGTTGCCGCGTCGATCAAAGCAGCGGTCGGAAGGTTATTCGGCGTCCAGTTCTCATGATCCCATTGACCGCCGAGAATCCAACGTCCTTTCGGTATTTTGGCCGCAAAATCCCTGATTCGCTGCACGAACTCTTGCGGCGTCTTAGCACTCCGAAGATCAACGGATGAAAGCTGCTGGCCGGTTTCAAGGAAATGAACGTGAGCATCATTGAAACCCGCAACTATCGTCTTTCCGCCGGCGTCTATCTGTTTCGTATTCGGTCCGATCAACGCCCTGATCTGGGCGTCGGTTCCCACCGCGGCGATCTTGCGTCCCTTCACTGCAAACGCTTGGATTTTTGGACGGTTTGGATTTCCGGTGTGGACATTTGCATTAATGACGACAAGGTCGGCATAGATCGTCTGCCCAAGTGAGGCTAAAGGCGTGATCAAGATCGCCGACACGGTTAGAATGATCGATAAAGTTTTCATTTATTTGGTATCGATGGTCGTAGTTCGTACAAAATACACTTTTCCAGTCCTTTCATTTTTCGGAACGATAGGAAGAAACTTGCCCCAAAATGTGAGGATCTCTGTTTTCCCTTTCAACGTGCGTTTTTCGAGAGTCAAGAGCAGGTCACCTGGCTCGTAAGACTCGAAAATATTGTTCTCGCCATAGCTCTCAAAAAAGAGTTGGAGTTTTGTTCCGACTATTTTCGCCTTGCAGTTAAGATCTTTCGATGTCTGATACCCGTTGCTTTGCAATGTTGCGATCAGGCCATCGTCGGATTCCATTATGTTCAGTTCATGCGAGATGAATATTGCGGTGCCGCCGGCGTTCTTACCGCCGTCTTCGTCGAACGTGTAATTACCGACCCAGTCCTTTGCATTCTGTGCGTTGGCGAGGATGGCTAGAAACAAAACTACCGCGAAAACCGATAATGCCTTTTTCATGGTAAACCGTTGAAGCGAAAGTGTATTCTAAGGACGCGGGAATTATAGCAGTGAAAGAAAAGTATATCCAGATTCTGGGGATCTTACTGACGGTGATCTACGGTCTATTTGTGGTATTCCTTTACGCTGCCGAACCACGTTCTCTTGAAGAGGTAACGACCAAGGCCGTCGAGACCGTTCAGAACGCAGCCACCAAGGGGCAGGTGATCACCGGCATGTATGAGGTCGATCAAGCAAAATTCAATGAAGGGTTGGGGGCCTTTCGCCGGGACAACTTCCCTGCCGCTCGCGACAGCTTTGAGAAAGCTGACCCAGAAAAGCGCGATGCAAAAACGCAGTTTTACATAGCCTACAGCTTTTACCGGCAGGGCTGGGGACGCGTTTCAAATGACGATCTGATGTTCAAACTAGCGATCGAATCACTCGACCGTGTGACCATGCTCGACAAAAGTTTTCGATCGGACGATGCTGATCTGAAACTGCAAACGCCGGCCGAGCTTCGGAATGAACTTGACGAAGGACTTAGGGTGACAGCCGACGACTTTAACCCTCTGAAAGTTTTTCGCGAACGCAAATGAATTGAGGGTTTGTATCGGTGATGAACGAGATCAAGGAAAGATCAGGTACAGTTGACGCTGAGCTGCTCACAGCAGAAGCCTCTCTTCTCGCCGTCGGCTCCGGAGAACCCGAAACGCCGACCCGCGAAAAGAACGCGGTCTATCTGCGTTATCTATTGCTTCCGTGCACCTTTCTTACGGTCGCATTGCTCGGCGGCCTGCGTATCGGTAGCCTCGACGGTTCGTTCGTTTTTATCAAACCTGCCCTTGCTTGCCTTATATTTGCGGCACTGCTTCTGGTCTTGTTCGCACGGTCTGGAACGATAAGGATCAATGGGTGGTTCTCTGAGAGCTTCACGCCGCTGAAGAATGCAGCGAATGCGGCCGTGGTGCTTTCGTTATTTGCGGCGATAACTCAAGTTTTCAATTCGTTGATCCCTGAACAAGGACTTACATTCTGGATCGTCGCATTTTGCTTCTTTTGGACGCTGTGGAACAACCTCTTCGCCGATTTCGACACCAGAAAACTTTTTCGAAGCCTCGGTGGATTGTTCGGACTGGCGTTCGTTGCCAAATATCTGGTTCTTGCGAATCTGGCCGCACCTGCCGGACGAAGCTGGTATGAAGCGTTGACCGAGAATCCCGGCCAGGAAGCGATCACCAGGTTGCTTGACTTGCCGAGGTTTTCATCCGCGACCGGTTACATCCAATTTTTTGCTGTCACGCTTTTACTTTTGGGTCTGTATTTATTACCACCAACGACAAGTCCCGAGATCAATAGCGACCAGGAAAAAGCCGAAGGAATCTTAAGAAATTAGCGTCTAAACAAAATGGGAAAGGTCATAGCTCTATTCGTCATTATTGTCTTTCATTTCATTGCCGCTACGGCTCAATCGCCCTCGAAGGTACTGAAGCAAGCTGAAAAGGCACTCGGCGGGCAAAAAGCTTTT
>CAYTDJ010000169.1:0-6132 GCA_964436265.1 uncultured Chloracidobacterium sp.
GGCAGCGAGGGATCGCGGCGCGGAGGTCACGGTCGTCGCCGGAGCGACGACCGTGGAAGCGCCTGCCGGTGTGAAGGTCGTAAAAGGAATTTCCGCGAGAGAGATGTTCGACGGCGTGATGGCGGAACTTCCAAACGCAACCGTCTTTGTCGGTGCCGCTGCGGTAGCCGATTACGCACCTGCGAATGCCGCTAATGCCAAGATCAAGAAAGAAGACAAAGATACGCTGACGCTCGAATTGAAAAAGACTCCGGATATACTTTCCGAGGTATCAAAACGCCGCAAGGACGGTCAACTTGTTGTCGGTTTTGCAGCCGAGACCAATGACGTTATTACCTACGCAAAGATCAAAATGGGCAAAAAAGGCCTCGATCTAGTCGTGGCAAACGACATTACCAAATCCGGTGCGGGATTTAATACCGATACGAATATCGCCACGCTGATCACCAAAAACGGCCAGGTCGAACTGCCGCTTATGTCAAAACGGGAAATGGCTGATAAGATACTGGACGAGATCCTGAAACTGCGAAAAGCCTGATGCCCGATACGGAATATTCCGAATTAATTGCCGATCTTCGCGAACAGATCTTGTTCATGCAGGAGCTTGGGGTTGACGCGCTTGCGGTAAAGTTGCCGGATGCACCGGATCGCGCAGGCGTTCCGGCGAGTGAAAGGCTGAACGTAGCTTCTGCCGTGAAAGTGCCTTTCGAAAAGGCTCCCCCGCCAACATCGCTCAACATTTCAAAGCGGGGCGCGGATTCACCGAGACAGGCCGGCTCAAGACTTTCGGCGCTTCCATCGTTGGGAACGCGAACGAGCACATTGGTAAGGGCGAACTCCAAAGAAAACGAATCGATGAGATCCAATTTGAATATTCCCGCGGAGCCGGCTCCGGCATTGATCGAGGTATCGCCGGTGTTGGACGAAACGTCGGACACTATCGAATCGATCCGTGCTGAGATCGGTAATTGCACACGCTGTAAATTACATAACCTTGGCCGAAAACAGATCGTCCACACAACAGGTAATTTTCAGGCAGAACTTATGTTCGTTGGCGAAGCTCCGGGAGCGGACGAGGACGAACAAGGCTTTCCGTTTGTCGGCCGTGCCGGAAAACTCCTGACCGACATTATTGCTGCAATGGGTTTTGACCGTGAACAAGTCTGCATCGGCAATATAAATCGTTGCCGTCCGCCTGAAAACCGCAAGCCCGAGCCCGATGAGACCGCCCAATGCAGGCCCTTCATCCTTCGGGAGATCGCCGTCATAAAACCGAAAGTCATCGTTGTGCTTGGAGCTACGGCGGCGCATAATCTGCTTCAAGTAACTACTCCAATTTCAAAACTACGCGGTAATTTTCAAGACTACTTTGGCGTAAAGGTCATGCCGACATTTCATCCTGCCTATCTTCTTCGCGACCCGCACAAAAAACGTGAGGTCTGGGAAGACATGAAAAAGGTCCGCGACTTTCTCAACGTTTAGAGGCGACAGCTTTCTGAATCTATTTCCCAGCGAATATCGAAAACGGGTGTAGACTAAGTTACACACGCTTTCTTATGGGAATCGCATCAATGCTTGTTGGTCGTTCAGAAGTCTCCGTCAGGAGTGCCGGGTCGGCGCATTTAACCGCCGGCTTGGAGGAATGCCGCCGAATCACAAAAAAGTACGGAACAAGCTTCTATTTCGCGACCCAGTTTTTTCCAAGAGAGGTTCGCGAGGGAATTTACGCGATATATGCGTTCGCCCGCATCCCCGACGAGATCGTCGATGACCCATCTCTTAATGATCACGACGAGGCGATAGCCCGCCTCAACGAATGGGCCGACCGCTGGCGTCGAGCCATGCGGGCAGCATCAAGCGACGATCCTGTATTGAATTTCATCGCAGTTCAGTTTGCAAAGTACAAGATACCGATAGACGAATGTGAAGCTTTTCTACGGTCGATGTTCATGGACGAGGCGAAGTTCGAATATGCCAATTACGAAGAACTCGAAGATTACATGTTCGGTTCCGCCGGCGTGATCGGGCTGATGGTGACACGAGTCGTAGGATATTCTTCCGACGAGGCTTTTGAATATGCTAAGAAGCTCGGCTATGCGTTTCAGCTAACAAACTTCTTGCGAGACATTCGCGAGGACTTTGACGAGCTTCGCCGTGTCTATATGCCGCAGGACGAACTTGCGAAGTTTGGCCTTACAAATGAGGACATAGCACAAAGGAACCGCGATGGACGCTTTGTTGAATTCATGAAATTCCAGATCCAACGCAATCGGCAGGTCTACAAGGATGCATTGCCCGGCATAAAACTTCTGCATTGGCGCGGCCGGCTGGCGGTCCGGGTATCATATGTGCTCTACAAGGCGATCTTGGGTGAGATCGAACGTGCACACTACAATGTTTATGCGGGCCGCGTGCGCACAAATCGACAGCAGAAGCTCTATCTTTCCCTGAAAGCTCTCGCCGGAGTCTATGAATAAAAAAGTCGTAGTTATCGGTGCCGGCATCGGCGGACTCGGAACGGCAGGGCTATTTGCAAAGAAAGGCTACGAAGTTACTGTTCTAGAAAAGAACGAGAACCTTGGCGGACGGGCCAATATCTTTGAGTCGGACGGATATCGCTTTGACATGGGCCCGTCCTGGTACCTCGCTCCCGATCTATTCGAGCATTTTTTTAGTCTGATGGGCGAAAGAATAGAGGACCACATGGACCTCGTTCGACTTTCGCCGTCGTACAGGATCTTTTTCAGTAAGGATCCGAAGCCGCTCGATATACATTCTGACATTGCGGTCGATTCCGCGACCTTCGAAGAGATCGAGCCTGGCTCGGCCGAAAAACTGCGGGCTTACCTCAAGCAATCTGAATATCAGTACGAAGTTGCAACACAGCACTTCATGTACAAGAACTACGATACGGTCTTCGATTTCTTCAATCGACGCGTGATGACCGAGGGACAGAAGCTCTCGGTCTTTTCTAAGATGCACGCCTTCGTCTCAAGGTTTTTCAAAACCCGAAAGCTGCAGCAGGTGATGGAGTACACGATGGTTTTCCTCGGAACATCGCCTTACGAAGCTCCGGCACTCTACAACCTGATGTCGCATATGGATTTCAATCAGGGCGTGTTCTATCCGCAAGGCGGTTTTTACGAACTGATCAAGGCTCTTGCGAGGATCGCGGAAAAGAACGGTGCAAATCTGAGAACGAACTCGCCTGTCGCCGAGGTAGTTGTCGAAAACGGCGTGACGAAGGGCGTGATGCTCGAGAGCAAAGAGTTCGTCGAAGCCGACATCGTCATCTCGAATGCCGATATCCAGTTCACGGAGACCAGGCTGCTCGGCGAGAAATGGCGGACACATTCGAATAAATACTGGAACAAACGCGTGATGGCGCCGTCGGCGTTCATTATGTATCTCGGAGTGAAAGAGAAACTGCCGAACCTGATCCACCACAATCTCCTGTTCAGCGAAGACTGGAGGAAGAATTTCGACGATATCTACAAAGATCCGCGTTTACCGGAAGAGCCGTCGCTTTATGTATGCGCACCGAGCGTGACGGATCCGAGCGTCGCACCCGAAGGCAGGGAAAATCTTTTCGTCCTCGTGCCGATCGCTTCGGATCTACAGATCTCCGATCACGAAAAAGACGCATACTCGGAAAAGGTCCTCGCGCGGATGGAGCAGGAGATGAATCTTCCCGGCCTTCGTAAGAAGATCGAGTACAAACGAATCTACACCGTCGATAACTTTGCGGCCGACTACAACGCGTTTAAAGGGACCGCGCTCGGGCTCGCTCATACGATCTGGCAGACAGCGATATTCAGGCCGAACAATCGTTCAAAGAAAGTGAAGAATCTGTTCTACGTAGGCGCCGGAACGAACCCCGGCATCGGAACTCAGATCTGTTTGATCAGCGCTGAACTGGTTTACAAACGAGTTCACGGGATAACGTCGGCGGAGCCGATGACGTCACTTCATTAAGGATCGACAAATTTCCACGCTGCCGACCAAAACAAGATAAAGCCGACTGTAGCATTGACGGGAGGGAAATAGCGGTAGATGGCAAAGACCTTATTTTCCTCTGTAGAGATGTAGGACAGAGCGATAATAAGTACATACACGGCGGCCAGCGGGAGGGCCAGATAGCCCAGATATTGAAATACGAGTACTCCCGAACTTAAATACATGATGAGACAGAAAAGCAGAGTTCCAGATCTGCCGAGCAGGGTCGCGACCGTATTCAATTTCGCCTCCCGGTCGGCATCAATATCGGGAATCGCGGAGAATGCGTGCATGGCCATCGTCCACAGCCACGCCGCCAAAAAGATGCCGAACGGTGGAAATGACCCGGTTATCATTTGGTAGGCGAACATACCGGGGAAAACGTACAGGACATTGAAGACCGAATCGACGATGGGTATCGCTTTGGCTCGGATCGGCGGAGCGGAATAGAAGACCGAGAAGAACAGAAACGCTGCTAAAGATGCCCAGGCAGGTCGAGCCCAATAAAATGCAAAGTACAAGAATGGAATGTTGAGTGCAGCGATCCAAACGGAAAGAGTGCGATGCAACTCTGGTCGGACCAGCACCTCATATTTATTCTTCTTAGGATTGATGCGGTCCGTTTCAAAATCAAAAATGTCGTTGATGCCGTAAACTAACAAGTTCGCAGGAAAAAGAAAGTACAAGGCGAAGACGAAATTCTCGACGCGAAGAAGATCGCCTTTCGAGGACGCTCCGGCCGCGAGTCCGACAAGGTAAGGACCAAAGACATATATCCAAAATCTCGGCCTGCTTACCTTTAGAAAGAATTTTGTGTCGGGCATTATCGTAATTAGCTTAATGTTTGGAAAGCTCAGTAAACAAACTATCTATTCAATTATCGTGCTCGTATTTCTGGCGACCGGCGCATTCTTTATGGTCAACGTCGAGCTTCCGTCGTGGTCGCATTATCTTTCGGCAACGAACGTTTTGCTTTTTTCATTGCCGTCTTTTTGGGCCGTGCGTTGGTGGCTCGGATGGCGCGACGCGGCAATTCTGTTATCGGGATTGGGGTTATATGCCTTGCTGATCGAAGCATCGGCAATTTTGACTGGTTTTCCATATGGACACTTTGGGTATTCGGATCTACTAGGGTTTCGGATTTTCGGCCTCGTGCCGTGGACCGTTGCTTTCGCGTGGACGCCTTTGATACTCGGTGCCTACGGGATCGCCGCCAACCTATTTGCAGATCGTATACAGCGGATATTCGCGAGCACCCTCATTGTAACCTTGTTCGACGTGGTGCTTGACCCGGGCGCGGTCTTGCTTGGTTTTTGGCATTACAAGGAAGGCGGATGGTTTTATGGCGTCCCGATGTCGAATTTTGCCGGCTGGCTTGTAAGCGGACTCTTGGGTTCGGCGTTGATAGAATTACTGGCAGCGAAGTTAAAACCTTTGCTGCCGACGCCTGTTCAGCTAGCGTCGAGTGCGATCTTCATTATCTTTTTCTGGGCCGCCATCGCTTTCTTCGGTTCATTGTACCTTTCAGCGGTGATCGGCTTCCTGACCTTTGCCGGCCTCGTATATCTATTCTTCCGACATCATTACTCCTTTGACGAAAAGATCGTTTTTGTTGACGAAGACGACATGCCTATTGGCACGGGTGACAAGCTTCCCAGCCACACCGGCGACACCAAACTGCATCGGGCATTTTCGATCTTCTTGTTCAACTCGAAAGGAGAATTTCTGTTGCAGCAGCGGGCATTGTCCAAAAAAACGTGGCCGGGAATATGGTCTAACAGTTGTTGCGGGCACGTGAAGCTCCATGAAAGCTACCAAAACGCCGCAAAGCGACGTTTGCTGCAGGAACTCGGACTTTCCGGGGTCGAACTTACGTTGATGCTGCCGAATTTCAGGTATCGCGCTGAGAAAGACGGCATCGTTGAAAACGAGATATGTCCGGTTTTCGTCGGGTTCACAGACAAGGTTCCAGTGCCAGATCCCACCGAAGTCGAAGCGGTCAAGTGGGTCTCTTGGTCCGGTTTTGCGGCTTCGCTCGACGATCCTGAAACACAGATCTCGCCATGGGCGGTCCTCGAGACACGCGAATTGTTAAGCCTGCAAGAGTTTCGAACTGCCCTGTCCAACGCGGGTGTG
>CAYTDJ010000170.1:0-6128 GCA_964436265.1 uncultured Chloracidobacterium sp.
CAAAGCTGATAACTGCAAATGTTTTTAGGATGTCTGCAAGTAAAAACGCCGTAAACACTGGCATAAAGCTTGCTAACCACCACAATGGCCACCTCCGCAAGTTTTCATTAAGTGGCTGAAAAATAAGGCTTATATGCGTTTCGCGTTAGATTTCGCTGCGTCGGAAGTGCTTAATTTCGTCATTATGCTAGTGACAAAATTTGGCGCCTTAGAGCGTTTCATCCGACTTCTAATGTGAAAAAAGCTCCACCATTTATGGCCCGTAGATCCTCATCCGGCTTCACTCTCATTGAATTGATCCTCGTCGTCGCAATCATAGGAATGCTTCTTACCGTTGCCGTTCCCAATCTAATGAAATCACGCGACGCGGCCGACTCTGCTGTTGCCATGGGACAGCTTAGATCAATGCACACTAATCAATCGATGTATCGCATTCAGAGCGGTCGTTATGCACGTTTGGCTGAACTGAATACGTTTTCAAACCGTGCACTTGGCCGAACGGTCGGATCAACGATCCGTCACCGCGATTTCATCTTCATGATGTTCCCAACACCGACCGATACAAGTCTCCGCTCGGGCTATCAGATAATTGCCTACCGAATCCGCCAGGGCCGAGTCGTTTCTCAGTATCAAATGGATGAAGGTGGTTCGATCCGCACCGTCCTACCCTAGCCAACACAGATTTCCCAAGATGAACCCTATTAATACCGCATCCTCAGATCCTTCGGCAGAACATAATCGGCGATATAATTTCATCGCCGAACGTGCCCTCCATCTGCGCATAGTCGAAGAGTTCCTTGCACAGATCGAGTTCACTCTACTTAAGTCCTCGTCCGACACATTTGATTTTGAACAGATCAAGTCCGGCCTTCGCGAACTGAAGTCCCTGGGTGATGACGCGGTCGAACGGCGAAAAAGGATCGAGTTTCAACTTTCGCACGAGCTATTGTTATGGCAGGAGGATCTTGCGGAACGTGACTCGAAGATCGAAGCCTATCACATTCGTCGGTATTGCGACGGACTGAAAGTGCCGCTTGAAAACGAGGTTTTCGTTGCCCTCTCCCGCTTCTATCGTGAACAACCTTACACAAGGGGTTCGATGAGCAAATTCGACCTTGCGATGACCAGGGCGTTTAGTTCCCAGGTTGGCGAATTGCGAAGGTGTCTGATCGCGGATCGGGACACTCTTACTTCGAAGATCGCCGCTCATTTCGAAAAATGGGACAGACAGCCCATGGAAAACTTTGGCTCAGCAAAGGATGTGCAGGTGTTCGATCGTTACGTTGACGAGTGCATGTCTTTTGAAGATTTTCGTCTGCTTACCGAATCAAAGTTGTTTGACCGCGTAAGAGAATTCAAGTCAGAACTTGGTGAAAGGTTTTTTCATCCATTTGTGGTGGCAGCTGCGGTCGAGTGCAATATCGCGATCGGAAACCGCCTCAATTACTTAATGGCAAAGGCTGCCGAGAATCTTGGAGAGCGGCTTGGTTCTGAGTTTGACTTCGCAGGAGCGCTGCAAGACACCTCGCCAAATGCCGGAACATATATCGCCGAAGTTCTTCGGGACATCGACAGCAAAGAATCTTTGATCACTTCGGAATCAGAGTCTGAGGACCTATTCCTCCTTCGATCGATGCTCGACCTCGCGGCCGAGGCACGCGATCGAAGCGAACGGGAAATGGAAGAAGAGGCTCTGAACGAATTAGAGGCAGACGCTCAGATCTCCATTGAGCACCCTGAATTCAAAAAACTACTAGGTCTGATCGATCACCAAAATCCGGATGTCGTCGAGATCCGAAAGCGTTTTGATGATTCCGATGCATTCAGGAAATTGGATTTTAATGACTTCCTTTTTCTTGAGGATGGAACTCCCGACCTGGTGAGCCGTGACGTCCTGAAAACGATACTTTCCTTAGAATCACTTCGTGCACATGAACTGAACGAAAAGAGGGAGATCTCGCGTGACGTCCGAAAGGATGTCATGACGTTGGTTTCTGCAGCCGAGAGTCTGGGGCGAAAGTTGGAGAAAGCGTTAGAAGGAAAGGGACGATCCGAGGCAGGCCGACTGCTGTTTGTTTCGAATAAGCTGCTCGAAACAAGGCTGCGAATGGAGAGGTCCATAGTTAAGTTCAGTAGTAGGAATCTCGGCCTGCCGGAATATGATCATCCGGAAGACGTAGTGATCGAAAACGAACTTATTTCCAGCCTGTCCTATATTGATACCGGAACAATGGACGCCAACCGGTGGCTCGTAGGGGCGACCGTTGCCGTTGCGATACTCTGTTTCTTTCTTTTCTTCTGGGGTGGAACGTCGAGTGCAGAAACGACACTTGCAGACGACGTCGAAACGCTGGAGCCCGCTAAGCTTTCTGGCGGAAAAGACCTCACCGGCGCACATCGACAGGGGACAACACTTTATGTGGTCGGGAACGATGCATGGAGAAGGAAGAACAACGAACAGAAGTCTGACGCACTAAAAGACCTGCTAGGCTCGCCAATGAAAGTGAAGCTCGAAACTGTGGTTGTCATTGACGGCCAGGGCCAGCTTATGGCGGACATTTCGCCTAGAGGCGTGAATATCAATAACGAACCGCCAGCGTATGATGTTGAAGGTTTGCGTTAGGCGGACGCAGAATTCTGTGGGGTAGGCAATAAGGTTAAGATCTCTCTTACGATCGATTCTGTAGAGTTCGGGAGAGAAACACCTGCGGTCGCCTCTTTCATTCTCAAATAGCGGGGATTATCAGTTACCAGATCATTAACTACCCCGACTATATCCGAAGGTTTCTTCAACAATATCCCGGCACCTTTCTGCGAAAGAAGTTTTACGGTACCGGCTTCCTGAGGCATCGGAGGAGTTGTTGCGTCCGCTATTATCGGCAATCTGCAGGCAAGTGCTTCGAATGTAGTCAAACCGCCAAGTTTCGAGACCATCACGTTGGCGGACTGCATCAGTTTCTCGATCTCATCGGAATAACCAATGACCTTGACTGGAAATTTGGCTGTCTTAGCTATTTCCTCCGCCTCTTTACGCAGATCCTCGTTCTTACCGGCAAGAAAGATCGCCTGCACGTCGAGTTCGCCGCGTACTAATTCTCGAAAGATCTGCGGTATATTTCCGCCGCCGATCCAACCTGCATTGACAAAGATGGTGAATTTTTCGCCATCTAACCCATATGCACGTCTGGCCTCTTGTGCATCGGATTCCGTAACCTCGTGAAACTTGGGGTGGACAGGCATTCCAGAGATCTTGATACGTTCTTCGGAAACGCCGTAATCCATCAATTGTCTTTTCGCATCGTCATTTGCCACCAAATAGAGCGATACGTCATCGCACGCCCATCCTTTCCAAAAACCGTAACATGGGTCGGTCACTACCGTGACGAGCGGTATCTGATCTGAAAGGTTCAGTTCTTTGAGAACGCGTGCGAAAATGTGCTGCGTCAAAGGATGGACGCTGACCACAACGTGGGGACACCATTTTTCAAAGCCTTCCTTCAGAAAACCTATGCATCTTTTGTGAAAAAACTCGCGAGTTTCAGGGCGAAATTTGTTGACTGCCCAATAGAGGTACTTCATCCAGCCCTGCTTGTGGCGCAGGACCCAGTTATAAACGTTTACGAGTCTTTCCGTAATGTGGTGCGACTCCTCGACGGCCTTTATCGTCCGAACAGCAAGCGACTCGCCATGCCAAAACTTTTCCAAACCATGCGCTAACGCGACCGCGGCGGAACGGTGCCCGCCGCCCGTGTCAGACGAAATGATAAGGATCTTAGGGTTATTTTGAGTCATCTACGGCCGAAATCGTATCAAGCCTTTAGAGCCACTTCCTTCGCCGCCGCAAAGCCGCCTTCCTTCGCGGCCTTTTTCATCTGGCTTTCGAGTTTCTTGATCTTGATAAGGTGCCCGGCGTTAAAGGGCAGCGATGGATAGTAACAGTTCGATTCGTGAGTACAGTAGCAACCCGCTCCTGCCTCTTTCCTTCGCGCATTCATCAGGTCTGTATTCCAGGCAGCCTGAAAGTCCCATTCGTAATCACGGAGGTTAAGCACATCGGGCTTATTTTCACACGATGAAAGCACGCCGTTATCGTATATCACCGCACCGGCACTTCCGGCGTAACATTTCAGTTGAGCCTTGTTCTCTTCTTTTGTTTTCGAGATCAGGTCATGCATGTAGATATCGACCGCCGCCTTAAAGAAACCGGACTTGCCGCCATAGTTGTTCTTCAGCGCAGCATTCTTGGTGTCCTCAAGGATCATATTCGAAAGTTGAGCGTATCGTTTGGGGTCAAATTCAAGTTCTTTCGGGTCGGCCGAGGGCGGGCGAATGTAGTTGATGTTCACCTTGTCCGGTTTAAGGTCGTACTTAAGAAAATCGTACCAATCAAAGATCGTGTCCTCATTCGAATGCATCACGCAGGTGCAAGTCTGGATGTCGAGTTGAGGATACTGCTCGTGCTTCATCTGCTGAAGTGTCCGGGCGGTGTGGATCGCTTTGTCCCAGCTTCCTTCTTTGCGGCGGATCTTCTCATGAGCGTCTTTCATTCCGTCGATGCCTAATGCGACCGTAACATTGAGGTTCGGACACTCGTCAAGGATCCTCGTGACGTCCGGGAAGATCCGTTGATGGATCTGTCCGTTTGACATCAGGTAAACGGAATCGAGCTTATTGTTCTCGTAAAACGATCTGACGATCTCAGGAAGGTCCTTACGCGTAAACGGTTCACCGCCGGCGAGCACGAGAACGCCCAGATTTCCGCCGAGCGTCTCGGAGATCCTCGCGATCTCGTCCGTTTTCATCTGCAGTTTCTTTCGCGGGCGGTCGTCCAACTCCTCTGTAAAGAAACAGTGAGTGCAGCGCATA
Source organism: uncultured Chloracidobacterium sp. (assembly GCA_964436265.1). Classification (GTDB taxonomy): domain Bacteria; phylum Acidobacteriota; class Blastocatellia; order Pyrinomonadales; family Pyrinomonadaceae; genus OLB17. Next base: position 4,867 of record CAYTDJ010000170.1, read on the forward strand.
TCGCAGACGCTTGTTACGAGGATATTGAGAAACACAGGCGAGATCGGCCGGCCAACGACAATACTGGCATAACGCTTGAATATCTCTTTCGTAGTAAAATCCAAAAAGTCCATTATTTTCCTGCCTTTGCGGCCGGTCGAAAGACACAGTTCCGCATTTATAAATCTATCCTATTTTGAAGCCGATTGGAAACTTACAGATGGCCGAAAAAAGCACCGCAGACCCCGCTTTCATTTCCTATTGCATAACAGAACAAATTCGCGTACTATTCTCGGCGTTATAGATCTATAAGTCCCACTTTAATTATTTATAAGTTCCGCTCTCAAATCTTGTATTTATCAAAACTGGAGGACAAGAAGTGAATCGAAGATTCCTATCTTTTTTGGGTGTATTGGCGGCGATTTTCTGCCTGTCAGTAAATAGCATCGCGGGCATAATGGGCAAAAGCGGAAATGGTGAACGTATCAAGCGGTATTGTCCCGTCAACCCAACAGCGGATGAGATCAAGTCAATGGAAGCCGACTTTGCATTTCGCAAATCGGTACTCGGCGCGGTCGCCCCAAATGCAACGGGTGGGGTCATACCGGTGTATTGGCACGTGATAAACAATGGGACGAGCCTGAGCCAGGGGAATATTCCTGACTCGCAGATCACGGCGCAGATCAATGTTTTGAATGCTGCCTACGGATCGACAGGTTGGCAGTTCCAACTAGTTTCAACTGATCGCACAACGAATTCAACTTGGTACACTTGCTCCGGCGGAACATGTGAAACGCAAATGAAGGCCGCTTTGCGGAAAGGATCTGCCGACGATCTCAACATCTACTCTAACAACATGGGCGGCGGCCTCCTTGGATGGGCGACGTTTCCCTCTAGCTACAACAGTTCACCTTCAAAGGATGGCGTCGTAGTACTTTTCTCATCAGTTCCGGGCGGCACGGCCGCCCCGTATAATCTCGGCGACACGGCGACACATGAGGTCGGTCATTGGATGGGCCTGTATCACACTTTCCAAGGAGGTTGTGCTAAGAACGCCACGAACGGCGGGGACTTGGTCGCTGATACTCCTGCGGAAAGAAGCCCGGCATACGGTTGTCCGGTTGGCAGAAACAGTTGCGCGAATATTGCTGGAAACGACCCGATCACCAACTTCATGGACTATACCGACGATGCATGTATGAATACATTCTCATCTGGACAAGACACAAGAATGGACTCTCAATTCACTACATACAGGTTCGGAAAATAGTCCGGACATTAAC
>CAYTDJ010000171.1:0-6125 GCA_964436265.1 uncultured Chloracidobacterium sp.
CACGCAGCTTGATGGCCGACGTAAGTGAAGGCGCCCGTTATGTTCCAAAAGGCCAGGCGGAATTTCTTTTTGGATGGATAAACTACGTCGATCGACTGCCGTAGATCGCCCTCAAGCAAACGCAGCTTGAATCCGCCAATACCCGGGCATTCGCCTTCGTATTCACCACCCTCGTCAGGGTTTGACCTCAATTGTTTGCACGCCTTCTCGGAAAGACTGGTGTAAACGCTGGAGCTTTGAGCGTTTGCGCAAAATACGCAGATGAGAAGGACGGCTGCAAGTGAAATTGTTTTCATTACCTCACTATCCTAGACTCTTTTTGATTTGAAAGTAATGTGAGATCGGTCAATATCCTCGGCTCATTACTCCCGTTTGAGTTCCATGCATTTACGACCCTTGTTATCGGCGAATTCCCGGGCCTTCACATTCTGGTCCGCCGAGGCCGGAACAAGGTCGGTTACACAGGTTTCTCCCGCTAGCCGAACAACGGCCAGGAAAGACTCAGTCTTGTTAGGATCTTCGGGATCCGAGAACTTTGTCAGTCGGACTATCATTGCCTGAGGCTTTGCTGATTGGCCTTTTTCATCCATTCGCCATTCCACTTTGTTACCCAATACAAAATCTGAAACCGTGTTGAGAACCAAACGGAATGAAAGCAGAGTTTCTTTTCCCTGCGGATCAATGACTGAAAGGACCTGCGAGTGATCGCTCGCCGAGAAGATCAGTTTATATCCCGCGATGCCCGGACACTCGGACTCATATATCGCGCCGCTGTCTGGTTCAGGTTCTCGTTCCTTACAAACCTTTTCCGAAATGTCGGTATAAATGCTGTCAGCCGCCGGATTAACTGAAACCGCTTCCGGTGTAGGTTTGGCCCGACTTGGGGCAACGGTGGGAGAAGGAACTGAATTACCCTGATCAGAAGTTGGCTTATTTACACTTAGCTGGTTCGAGCACGAACTGAGCAAAAGCGAAGCGGACAAGGCAAGAAATACAGAGCGCATTGGGGGGCCTCCGAATTAGATCTTGTAAACTACGCGTCCGCAAACCATTGTCGCGACAACGCGGCCGTTAAAGTTCCAGCCGTCGAAGGGCGAATTTCGAGATTTGGACCGCGAATCCGCATTACTATATGTCCAATTCATTTCCGGGTCAATTATTGTTACGTCCGCGATCGACCCGGGTTTGAGTGAACCGCGTTTCTCGAGATGAAAGATCCTCGCCGGATTTGCCGAACACATTTCAACTAGTCTCTCCAGGCTGATGATGCCTTTGTGAACGAGTTCGGTAAGCGCAAGGCCGACCCCGGTCTCAAGTCCCGTGATACCGAACGGTGCACGGTCGTATTCGAGCGCCTTTTCGTCTGCATGATGAGGTGCATGATCGGTCGCGATCGCATCGATCGTTCCGTCTTTTATGCCTTCGAGTATCGCTTCGAGATGTTCTTCGCTGCGGAGCGGCGGAGCCATTTTTGTATTCGTATCGTAACCTTCAACGGCTTTGTCTGTGAGAGTGAAATGATGAGGCGTGACCTCGCAGGTAACTTTGATACCTTCGTTTTTTGCTCGGCGAACTGCTTCGATCGCTCCTTTTGTGGAAACGTGTGCAATGTGGATATGAGCGCCGGTCTCTTTTGCAAGGATGATGTCTCGGACCGCGTCCAGGTCTTCTGCAAGTGCTGGCATCCCTTTGAGTCCGAGCAGCAAGGACATCTTACCTTCGTGCATTACACCGCCTGACGAAAGTGATTTATCCTCGCAATGGTCTATAACGGGCAGGTCAAAATCGCGAGCATATTGCATCGCCCGACGCATTATTCCCGCGTTCGGCACAGGCCGGCCATCATCGGAAACTGCAACGGCACCCGCGGCTTTCATCTCGCCCATTTCCGCTAACTCGCTCCCGTCCGACGATTTCGTGATCGCCCCGATAGGAAAAACGTTTGCCAAGCCGGCTCTTTCGGCCTGTTCGATCATGTAGCGCGTGATAGCGGCGTTGTCATTGACCGGGTTGGTATTCGGCATCGGGCAGACACTTGTCCAGCCGCCGGCGACCGCAGCCGCACATCCCGTCGCAATTGTCTCCTTATGTTCCTGTCCCGGTTCGCGCAGGTGAACATGCAGATCAATGAATCCAGGCGCGACGAGCAGCCCGCTTGCGTCGAATACCTCGCAATTCTCAGGCTGCGGTTCACCGTGCCGCAACCAAGCGGTTACTTCGCCGTTCTCGATCAATACACTCATTCCGGTATTTTCCGGCGCACCGGGATCGATCAAATGTCCGTTCTTTATCAGTAGTCTCATCGTTCACCAAGGATTTTAATATAGAGCGTTAGGTTTTGAGGAATACGAAAGTCCTTTTGAGGAATATTCCTAAAATGGGAACCGTATGAGCCACCCGTTCGTAGAGATCTGTTATCGGTCGGAGATTGTCGAAATGACCGGAAATGAAAAATGGTCAGGGAGCGAGGCAACCAAATTTCGACATTGTGCTTCATATCCTCCAATGCCTTGGGTATAAGTGTGTTTTATTGCCGGCAGAATTTGGGAAAATTAAATTTATGGATGATGAATCCAAAAATCTCAATTTTCTTTCAAGGGAATACGCGTTAATGAAAGAGCCGATCGGAATGAATATCTCAAATGCTCCTATTTACGGGCATTCAGAATAGTTTTTAGTTTTGGCTTTCTATTTGCGTAGTAAAACCAACAAAGGCTGATTTCCAGCTTTTTTGATCTCTTCTAGTAGACGAGATCGATTTTATAGGTCATTTCAAGGGTGAAAGACCGCTATACACTTAAAGCCACCGAAGAGCGGGCGTCTATCTGGTAAATATTCCGCCTGCAAATCGATGGCCTTAAGCTGACATGAGACTGGTTAAGACTCATCGCCAAAATGCAACGCATCTTGGCGCCAGAAGTATAGCATCTTTCGATTCCTTTGTAATTAATTAAGGAGTTGAAAATGAGAAGAGTACTTCTTACCTTCATTGCGTTTTTATTCGTCTTTACGACGGTCGCGATGGCACAGGAACCTTTCGGTTCACTTGCTGGTTCTGTCAAGGATCAACAAGGTTCCGTGGTTCAAAACGCCACCGTGACCGTTCGTAATCTAGCAACGAACGCGACCAAAACGGCCGTCACAAATCAAGATGGGCAGTATCGCGTTCTTCAACTGCAGCCGGGCTTTTATGAAGTTAAGGCGGCAGCGGCTAATTTCAAACAATCAGTTATTGAAAGCATCCAGGTGCAGGTCGGACAGGTCGCATCTGGAGATATCGCTCTTGAGGTCGGCGGGGCGACTGAGACCGTTACCGTTACATCAGGCGGCGAGGCTCAGATCGAGCGAACCGATAACACCGTATCCGGTGTCGTTGGTACTAGGCAGATCGAAAATCTTCCGCTTAATGGCAGAAATTTCCTCGACCTGGCTCAGCTTCAGCCCGGAACCGAAAAGGTTGACGGCGGTTCATTCGACCCGACAAAGGCAAACTTTACCGGTGTTTCGATCGGCGGACAGGCCGGACGTTCGACACAGATCACCGTCGATGGCGGTTCTGTAGTAGACAACGTGGTCGGCACGACCGTTCAGAACTTCTCTCAGGAGATAGTTCAGGAATTCCAGATCGGACTTTCGAACTTCAGCCTTTCGACCGGTGCTTCGGCAAGCGGTTCGGTAAATGTCGTTTCCCGATCTGGATCAAACGAGTTCAAGGGAAATGCATTTATCTATGCTCGCGATGATAAATTCGCGGCGTTTCCGAGCTTGAGTAGGCTTGACTCGGCTCACGGTCTGCCGGCAGCGGCCCAGGCGACGCGTATTCCGTTCGATCGCCAGCAGTTTGGCGGAACTTTGGGCGGCCCGATCATCAAGGACAAACTGTTCTTTTTCGGCAGCTACGAGCGGAATAACCAGGATGGTTCGTCCCTTTACAATCCGCTCCGCGCACCGGGATTTGCAGGCTTTTCGCCAAACCCATTTGACGAAACGTTGTTCACGGTCAAGACCGACTGGGTGATCAATGACAAGGCTTCGTCGTTCTTCCGCTATTCGTTTAACGATAACGAGGCACGCGGACCGTTCCCACCGGGATCGGGAATTCTGCCGCGAACAAGCGCAAGCGGTATTTTCCAGTCGAACGACCAGATCGTAACTAACCGTGCACACAACTTTGTGGGCGGCCTGACTTACGCTTTTGGATCGAATATCAGCAACAATCTCGTTGTTAACTACAGCGACTTTGTTAATGCTATCGATCCGGCGACGGTCGGTGTGCCGGAGATCCGTTTGAATCCGGAACAGGATTGGCGATCGGGCACAAACGCGGTTGCCCCGCAGGATACGCCTCAGAAGCGTTTTCAGCTTCGGGACGATATAACGTGGGTCAAGGGCAATCACACCTTTAACTTTGGTGCGAACTACGAACGCACGTCGATCGGCGGAACGTTTACCTTCGCAAATCCGACTCGTATTCGCTTGTTCGCGACCGACGCAGATGGTAATACCCTGCCGCTGAATACGGAAGCTGACTTCCTGAACCTTTACGTCCGAGATTTCTCGTTCGGTATCGGTGATCCGAATCTTCCGTTCAACCACGACGGCAACACCATCAACAATCGCATTTCGTTCTACGGCGGCGATGCATGGCGCATCCGTCCAAACTTCACTTTTAACTACGGCATCGCTTATCGATGGGATTCTAATCTGTGGAACCACGATCTTGCGCGTCCGCAGATCATCGCTCCTTTGTTCGAGAAGGGAACCGCTCCGTCGGGTCGTGACAACAACAACTGGGCACCACGTGTAGGTTTTGCGTGGGATCCGTTCAGCGACGGCAAGACTGTCGTTCGCGGCGGTTTCGGCCTTTACTATGACAACACGATCGACAACCTACGGTTGTTCGAGCGTGCTGACCTCGGGCCGGTCGGAGCTGAGCAGTTCCTCGTTGGAACGGCGGTCGTTAGTCCGCTGCTCAATCCATATGGCGGCGATGGACAGTTCAGCCGCGGACAGATCACGCTTGCACAGGCTTTGGCCCTTGCCCCAGCTTTGCGGGCGGATCTCGAATCGCGTCTGACAGGCTGCACGCTGACCGCACTTGAGTGCACGGGTTCGGTTTCAGGACCGATCTTCTCGAGCAATTTCCAGGTACCTTACTCGCTGCAATACTCGATCGGCGTTCAGCGGGAACTTCCCTGGAACCTGATCGCTCAGGTCGACTATAACTACCGCAAAGGCTTGAACGAGGTCAATATTTTTGACATCAATCAGGCTGATTCGGTTAATGGACCAAGGATCGCGGCTTTCCCGCATCCGATCCCGTATGCTGATTCATCAGCATATTCGACATACAATGGCCTGCTTGCCCGAGTTGATCGCCGCTTTAAGAACGGCCTTCAATTCACGGCCAGCTATGCATTATCGAGCTTTAAGGCGTTCAGCAATGATTCGCTTGGACTCGGTGGTGCACCGACTGACCTGAACAATCTGCGTGCGGATTTCGGCCCTGCCGGACTCGATCGCAAACATAGGTTCGTCTTTAGTGCTGTTTACGATACGCCTTGGTTCAGGAACGACAGTTCGTGGGTCAAGAAGAACCTGCTCGGCAACTGGACGATGTCGTTGATCTCGACCTCGTTCAGCGGAACACCGCAGAGCGTGTTCCTGCCGGACTTCGTCGATCTCAGCGGAACGGGTACGTTTGCGACCTATCTGCCGGGAACGACCGCAGGAGCCATCGGCCGGAGCATCACCAAGGTCGAAGACCTAAATGCTCTGATCCGTGCTTATAACAGCAGCCTGACACCGGGCCAGGTCGATCCGTATGGAACACCGATGGAGAGGCTGGCTGAACTTCCGTTAGATACTCAGCTTGGCAGCGATTCTGTGATCTCACAGGATTTCCGCTTGACCAAGACTCTTAATTTCAATGAGAAGTTCCGTCTGCAGCTTATCGGCGAGGTCTTTAACCTGTTCAACATCGCCAATTTGACGAATGTGAACGACCTCGTGATTCCAGTCGAGGGTACTCCGGTCAACGAGATCACGACCCTTCGCCCGTCACAGCGTGCGACAAGCGTGTTCGGAGTTGGCGGACCTCGTGCCTTCCAATTCGGCGCCAGATT
>CAYTDJ010000172.1:0-6106 GCA_964436265.1 uncultured Chloracidobacterium sp.
ATCCACTCTTTCGCTGCAGCACGACGAGAACGCAGTTGTTACAAACAATGTGGTGCTTTACTTCGAATGTGACGACCTGGACGGCGAAGTAGAACGCCTCAAATCCATCGGCCTCAAGTTTGACGAAGACCCGACCGACCGACCCTGGCTCTGGCGGCAAGCGTATCTTAAAGACCCGAACGGCAACAAGATATGCCTGTTTCACGCTGCCGAGAATCGCAAAAACCCGCCCTGGCGTGTAAAATAGGCAGTATTCAATGGATCGTGGTCAGTAGCCAGAAACAGTCTTTACCCTGGCCACTGAACACTGTCCACTGACCTCTGAAAATTATGTCTTTAACAGTAGTTGGTTCTGTCGCGTTCGACGCGCTTGAGACGCCGTTTGGCAAACGCGATAAGGTTTTGGGCGGTGCTGCTACGCACTTTGGCCTTTCGGCGAGTTTTTTCACCCAGGTGAACGCCGTCGGCGTGGTCGGCGGTGATTTCAGCGACACGGAATGGGACGTTTTCCGGCGTCACCATATAAATACAAGCGATATCGAGGTCGTGGCGGACGGTAAAACGTTTTTCTGGAGCGGCCGTTACGATTACGATATGAATACGGCGCACACGCTCGATACTCAGCTGAACGTTTTCGAGACGTTCGATCCGAAACTTTCGGAAAACTCAAAAAACGCAAAGCTCTTGTTTCTCGCAAACATCCTTCCGATGTTGCAGAAAGGCGTTCGCGAACAATGCGCCGACGCAGAGTTCGTAGCAATGGACACGATGAATTTCTGGATATCGTCGATGAAGGACGCCGTGATCGAAACCATCAAGGTCGTCGACTGTATCATTATCAACGACGCCGAGGCACGTCAATTGACAGACGAACCCAGTATTTACAAAGCCGCAAGGTCGATAATGGACCTCGGGCTGAAGGCGGTCGTGATAAAACGAGGAGAATACGGGGCGACACTGTTCACAAAGGACGGATATTTCGCCACGCCGGCATATCCGCTTGAGAGCGTTTTTGATCCGACCGGAGCGGGCGACACATTCGCCGGCGGATTTATGGGATATCTGGCCGCGCAGAACGAGATCACCGACGATACACTCCGGCGGGCAATGATCTACGGCTCGGTGATGGCTTCGTTCAACGTTGAAAAGTTTGGTACAGAGCGTGTCGACGAACTCGATTATCCGGAGATCAATCAGAGGTTCAAGGATTTCAAACGGATGACCCATTTCGACGATATTCCGTTTGAGCGGGCGTCTGCAGCTTAATTACGATTCGCGATCATCCCCCGAAATGGCGAGACAATTCGAAAACTCTTTTGACCGGTTTGCGCAGTCTTCCGCCAATAAGGTCTTTGCCGGCGTCGCGTATGCAGTAATAGGTCTGCTCGTGACCGGCTTGATCGTATCGTTGTTTTTGAAACTCTGGCTAGTCGCGGCCTTATTCGCTGTTTCATCCGTCTCGATCTTGATCTTTACGATCTTCGTCCGGCGTCAACGAAACGCTCTGCTCGCCTCAAGAGCGGCAGGTTGGATCGATTGGGATTCGGCAATGCCGGAAATGCAGCGGCAGAATTTGAATATCGCCGTTAAGGAGCTTTCGCAGATACTCGAGGTCGGGCCGGATTCGATCAACGAACTGCAATCGGCGTTCATTGTTGCCGAAGACTTGGCTCTGCGGCAGATCCAGCAAGAGGAAAAAGTGCCGCTGATGCGCCATGTAAGCGTCGCCGGTGTTCCGTTCGATGCTGTCTATTCTCAGGACGATGTGCTCGTCTGCGGTGAAGTGGTTTTTCTCGTCGCTCCCGAACTAAAGCAGGAACGAGTGATCGCGATGATGAAAAAGATCTCGTCGGTCAAACAAGCGATCGGGACGATGAACATCGGGATGCGGGTCCGGTTGATGGTCGTATTGATAACGCAGATGCCGGACGCGGAGCTGGAGAAACTTCGCGGCACCTTAAATACGAATCGTTTTTCAGCAACCCCGGTCGAGATCGACATTCGGTTGTTGGATTTCGAAAAGCTGCAGCGGATCTACGTTACCGATCAGTCTCGATGAACGAACCCGTAATTGACACAAATAGAATTTAAGATAGGTATGCTTGAAAACAAAGTAGGAATGATATTCGGCGTTGCGAACAAACGTTCGATCGCATGGGCATGTGCCGAGGCCGCTGCGTCAAACGGAGCAAAGCTCGCCTTTACGTATCAAGGCGAACGGTTGAAGGAAAACGTTGAAAAGCTTGCCGGCGAACTCCGGGATTCGCTGATCGTTCCGTGCGACGTAACTAACCAGTCAGATGTTGACGCGGCGTTTTCGGCGGTCGGCGAGAAATACGGAAAGCTGGATTTTCTCGTGCACTCGATCGCATTTGCACCGAAAGAGGCGCTCGAAGGCGAGTTTGTGACCACGACCCGCGACGCATTCCGAACAGCACTCGAGATAAGTGCATACTCGTTGACACAAGTCGCCCTTGCGGCCGCTCCGCTAATGAAAGAAGGCGGCAGTATCGTTACGATGTCGTATTATGGGGCAGAAAAGGTGGTATCCAACTACAATGTCATGGGCGTCGCAAAGGCGGCTCTCGAGGCGTCTGTGCGTTATCTCGCCGCCGACCTTGGAAAACAGAATATTCGCGTCAACGCGATAAGTGCCGGCCCTATAAACACGCTTTCCGCGCGGGGTGTAAAAAACATGGGCTCACTACTGGGTTATGTAGGTGAAAAATCGCCGCTCAAACGTAATGTAACCGCGGCCGAGGTAGGAAACACTGCTCTCTTTTTGGTCAGCGATCTCGCGTCAGGTATAACTGGCGAAACGATCTACGTAGATTGCGGCTATAACATAATGGGAATTTAATGGCTGAAACTCACGCAAACAAGTCCAAACGAAAGAAAGCTGTCAAGAAACCGGTCGAGCCAAAAACCGTTGCGGACGTTAAAGAACTCGAAAGAACGCCCGCTTACTGGCAGCTTACAGACGACGAGGTCTTGCTCCGTTCGCCCGAACCGGAAGACGAATACAAAACGTCCGACTCGTGGCGTGTATTTCGCATCATGGGCGAATTCGTTGATGGCTTTGATAACCTTGCCACGATCACACGCGGGGTGTCGATCTTCGGTTCCGCCCGAACACATGACGGTGACCCGATGTATGTGGCCGCTCAGGAAACTGCGAAACTTTTGGCGGAACAGGGATTTGAGATCATTACGGGCGGCGGCCCGGGCATTATGGAAGCCGCAAACCGCGGTGCCTATGAATCAGGAAAAGTCTCGGTCGGCTGCAACATCGAGCTTCCATTCGAACAGATCCCAAATCCGTATCAGACAAAATCACTTTCGTTCAAATACTTCTTTGTTCGAAAGACGATGTTCATCAAGTACAGCAATGCTTACATCATATTTCCTGGTGGGTTTGGCACGATGGACGAATTGTTCGAAGCCCTGACTTTGATCCAGACAAAGAAGATCCGAAATTTTCCGGTCGTTCTATTTGGGTCGCAGTATTGGCAGGGTCTGCTGCAATGGATAACCTCGACAATGCTCAACGATCGATATATTAACGACGAAGACCTGCACCTGATACACCTTACGGATTCGCCTCAGGAAGCCGTTAATTTCATTGTCAAGATCTGTGGGATCCCCTCGACCAATTCAGGAACTTAGGATCGGATGAATTCGGTCAGCCATTTCAGATAAGATCCTGAAACATGTTCCGAGTTCAAGGCAACGATCTCGGGAACGTCATAGCTGTGGTGTTCAAGAATGAACTTCTCGAGATCGGCATATCTATCATCGAGAGTCTTGATAAGCAGCAGATTTTCGCCATCTTTCTGGATCCCACCGTCCCAGAAATAGATTGACTTTATATTCGGCAATACCTGCACACAGGCTGCAAGCTTTTGATCGACGATCTGACGGGCCAGTTGCTCAGCCTCTTCTTCGGTCGGTGTAGTGGTCAGAACAACCAGCATCACGATCTCATTAGTTCTTCTTCATTACTTCCGAATACTCGCCCGATTCTGTCCATTTGATGATCTCCGACACGCGCCAAATAGGGAACGGATGCGAGAGGCCGGCGTTTATTATGTCTGCCCAGAATTTATCAAGTGCGCTTTCATCGTAGTTTTTCTGAAACTCACGGCCCTGCTCAAGAAACAGTTCGTAGTCGATCTTTGACGCAAATGTACCGCCGGCAAGTTTCATCATCGTTTTTCCAATTACATGCTCGTCCTGAACAACAAGCATAGCCGCACGATCGCAGGAAAGCTCCGCCCTGCGTGCCCATGCAAGCAAAGCGCTGCTGATCCCGGCTGAAATGATGAATTTGATTATTTCGGAACCTGGTATCAGGCGTGCGACCGAAAGATTTGCAAGTGCTTCCATCAGTCTCGCCGCAGTCAGGTAAAGTACGTGTTCCGCATGGATATGACCGACTTCGTGCGCGATCACCGCGAGGGTTTCCTCATCGTTCAACCTTTCGATCAACGAGGAATGTAAAACGATGATCGGCTTTTCAACACCGCCGGTAAACGCGTTTACCAGTGGATTCTGCTGGACGTAGAGGTCCGGCATATCAACGCCAAGCGTGGTGCAGGCGATCTGCAGCTTAGCATAAAGGTCCGGACACTGTTTCGGGGTCACCTTTATCGCGCTCGCCATAAAGGTCACGCGAATCGCCGATTCTCCCGTAACCGCGAGCAACTTCTTTAAAGCGGAATCGATCCCTGGGATCGCCTTGAGTGCGGCGAGGGCCTTACTGTCGGCTGGATGAATGTAATCGTGTTTGTTTAGGTCCGCAAATTTTTTGTGCGGTTCGTTCGAAAGCGGAAGCTTACATTTGCCGCAGTTCGCATCGCGGTTCTTATAATCTTCCTTCACGCCGTTTTTCTGTCCGCAATATCGGCAGCGAACAAACAAGCTTTTTTGAAGTGCCTCTGAATCGTCCTTTTTCTTTGCCATAAATGGAGTTTAGTTTACAAAATCGTCATTTTTCAAACGACACACGGTTATGAAAAGTTTAGATTTTCATCGCCTTGAGAGCCGTGCAACGGTTTCGATATGATGCGTCTGTGGAAAAAGATCGATCGCCGTTATCGAATCGATCTTGTATCCGTTTTCATCAAACCGCTTAAGATCGCGTGCCAAGACCGACGGCTCACATGCAACATATGAGATCTGCGGGGCACCAATACGGATAATATTCTCAATAGTATCTTTCTCGGTTCCAGCCCGCGGCGGATCAAGTAGCACAAGATCTACGCCCGAAACTTCATTGTTACGCAGAAAACTTCGAACACTATCGGTCCTGAATTCTATATTGCTTTGACCGTTTGCAGCCGCATTACGGACGGCAAACTCGACTGATACAGGGTTCTCCTCAACTGCGATCACCTTTTCAAAGACCCGGCCCATCGGAAGCGAAAACAAACCTGCACCAGAATACAGGTCTAGAGCCATCTTCCCTGTCGCTCTGCCTAATGCCGCATCGAGAAGCGCAGGAACAAGCAGTTGATTACCCTGAAAAAAGACGCCCGCTGAATATGCAAAAGTCTCGCCTAAAACCGAAAATTCGATCTCGCTCGGTTCCAGCACGCCGGGCGAGTTAAGCGACACAGTTTCTTTATCGCCTCGAGCGGCGTCGATGTAACCTTTTTCGGCCCAGACATTTTCCCAAGGATATTCCGATCGCAGCCTTTTCAATTCGGCATTAAGTTCTGGTGCGAGGATCGGGCATTCTTCGATCGCGACCAGATCGCGGGAATTTCGTCTGTAATAGCCGATCTCTCGCGAGACCGTGTTCAGATGCCATTGTGCACGCGAACGATAGCCGAATTCCGAAGGAGAAGCAATGACTCTTATTTCCTCATCAAATTCGACCTTGGCGATCCGATGCAGACAATCGCGGATGATCTCGACCTTAGATCTGAGCTGTTCAGCGTACGTCATTTGCTGAAAGTCGCAGCCGCCGCATTCGCCGAAATACTTACACGCCGGAGTGATCCGCTCCGGGCCCGGCTCAAGGACCTCGACGATCTCAGCGAAGGCGGTTTTTCCTTTAAGTTGTTCGATGCGGACGCGTACACGGTCACCCTTTGCAGCGAGT
>CAYTDJ010000173.1:0-6096 GCA_964436265.1 uncultured Chloracidobacterium sp.
CTTCGATGCCGCAATGCAAGCCGGATTTGAGATCGTGGAACGCCACGCTCATACACAGATCGTTGCAGGTTCGCTCGCCGAATCGGGCCGAGACGCGACCGTGTTTTGGAACTACGTCGATCTTCGGTTTCGGTCTCCAACGCCGTTTCGCATCGAAGCCCGGCTGGATGCCAACGATTTGACCGTCACCTTTCGCGGGCAAAAAGCCGAAACCAGAACGCTTCACCAGATCAATAAACGCGGCTCTTCGGCCGAACCAAATTCTTGCGCGACTTGCGAAACCGGTGATTGTCACAGAGTAGTCAAACCTAGCCGCGAAGCCGGTTTTGGAAGATCGACATTCCTTGTTGACGAATATTCGCGCGAATTCGACGTTTATCTTCAACGGACACGAAGCAACGAAGACCTGCTTTGCGTTCCGTTGGACGGGAATCGATTCAAAAAGGCTAACTATGCATGGAATACGGCAGGATTTCATCAGGTCCGGCAAAGCCCGGTTGTTACCGTCGTTCGTTCCTTTCGTTCGCGAAAGCTTGCCGCGCAAGGTTCTGCCAGACAATTGAACTTGCTCAAAATGTACGAAGAGCTTGCCGAGAGTTATGCTCGCAAATTGTCGTTCGATGTCCTGCATGTCACGGTCCAACAGAACCTGCTTCCGTTCCTGTGGAAGAATGGGCATCTCGGAGGCCGTACATTCGATGTTTTAATGACCGCACTTCCAATGCATGAGCTGCAAAGGCGCTTGGATCATGCATGTTCGCTTCATCCGGAAAGCACGACGCTGGGTGACTTCCGCGCCGATGATGAACTGGTGCACGCCGAAAAGGAGGCTTTGGAAAATGCGAGGCGCATCATTACTCCCCATTCCGAGATAGCTTCGCTCTTTCCTGAAAGAACAGAACTGCTTGAGTGGTCAATGCCGTCGCCGACAGATCGAACCGCACCGAAAAATGAGAAACCCGTCATTGTGTTTCCGGCTTCGACCGTGGGCCGCAAAGGCTGTTACGAACTTCGCGAGGCGCTCAGCGGCCTCGATATAAAACTACTTACTCTCGGACCACATATCGAAGGTGCGGATTTTTGGAACGGGTTTGACGTCGAACGAGGCGGCGAGGATTGGCTCCAGATAGTCGATATTGTGGTGCTGCCCGCGTTTATCGAGCACAAACCAAGGCGGCTGCTGCTCGCCGCGGCTTCGGGGATTCCTGTCATCGCGTCCAGGGCGTGCGGCGTTAACGATACACCCGGAATTCGAACCGTCGATGCAGGTGACGCTGTTGAACTTGCCGCCTCTGTCCGTGAAATCCTCAGTCTGACAGCCAAATAAATAAACGCTCCTGAGCAACTTATTCAGAGTTTCGGCTCTCAAACGAGTAGTAGGATCCTCCGACATTTGGAGTTGCCGGAAATGAAGTTCCCCCTGATGATCATCATCCTTACTTTGGCTGCTTTAGCGTCGTACGCTCAGGCACCGGCAGAGTCATTGCCCGATTCCGTTATCGAAGATGTTTATCTGGCTCGGGATGATGGTAATGGTAAGGCAGGTGACGTCGTCGAGACCTTCAACACTAGTGATATTCCGATCTACTGCATAGTGTCTCTAACAAGATCCAATCCGGTAAACGTCAAGATGAGTCTGGTCGCGGTCAAGGTAAATGGCGTTAAGCCGGAAACGAAAGTTGTCACTGCCGGCTATACAACCAAACAGGGCCAGGATCGCGTGTATTTTACGGGCCGGCCTGACGGTGTTTGGGTTGCAGGAACATATCGGATCGACGTTTTTGTTGAAGGCAAGCGTGAAAGAAGCCTAATATTCGAAATGAAGGGAGATGCGACTCCGGTTGGGGCGTCAAAGTTCGTGCCATCCAAGCCTGGACCCGCACCCGCAAGGAAGCCCAATTAGATCAGCCGATGATCGACTTTATGTCATCCATCTTTTCGATCGCCGCCTTGTAGCCGAGCTCAAATAATTCGTCGCGTTTAGCGATCTCGTCAGGCCTAATGTGCGCGATCGGCGGTTCTATCACAACGTCCGCCCGATAATGCTGGTTTTTCGATGCTGTCCGAAGAAGCATCATTGCGGCCTGAAAAAATGTGCCGACCAGTGTTGTCGGCGTGCCGAAATAAGCTGAACCGCACGTCATCAGATCAACTGCTATCAGGACCTCGGCACCTAATTTTCGGGCTGCTTTCGTCGGCATCGGTGACACTACCCCGCCATCTATTAACTGTCTTCCATTTCCATCATCGACCGGGACGAAGACGCCGGGAATGGCACAGCTTGCCCGTATAGCCATCACCAGATCGCCCTCTTCCTTGAGAACGACCTCATTGCCGGTTTCGAGATCGCAGGCACAAGCGGCAAACGGGATCTTCAGATCTTCGAATCGTGTAACAGGAAAGTGCTTCTCGATAAACGTCCCCATCCCGGCGTTGGATAAAAATCCTCGAGGCGAGTAGGAGAATCCGGCAATGCTGAACCAGCCTATCTTTTTACCTATCTCGACTATCTCGTCCGCCGACAGCCCCGAAGCATATGCGCCGCCTACAAATGATCCTGCGGAGGTTCCGGCGATCATGTCGATCGGGATATCGTGTTCGGCCAGTGCTTTCAACACTCCGATATGCGAATAGCCGCGTGCTCCGCCGCCGGAAAGTGCAAGGCCGATCTTTTTCTCTGGCATAAGCAATTATTGATTTTAACTACCTGTTGTGAAAAACTTAAATCAGCCCCATGTCCCTTCACGAATCTGAACAATATGAACGACCGGCTCTGATCTCTGATACCGTGGCCGGCGAAAATACCTGTTCGGTGTGCTCGCGCGAGACCTCGGATGAATACTTACCCGTTTCGGCCTTAAGCGACGACGTTCGCCGTCTGGTCGAAGCGAATGCACAGGACTCCGAAGGTATTCAGACGATCTGCGCAAGGTGCATTCGATTGTTCGAGCGAGCCAAGGATCAGATCGTAAAGGACGCCGCTGTCCAAAAGGACGGCTCGCACGTACTCTCGACGCCGCTCCGGCTCGATGCAGATGAGAGATTTACGGGAAAGGGCGTTACGATAGCTTTTCTCGATTCCGGATTCTACCCGCACCAGGACCTTACGACACCGCGAAACCGGATCGTAGCATATAAGAATTTGCTCGATCAGGATGGTCGGCTCGATTCGCTGTTCAAACCAGATGTGGCAAGCTGGCATGGAATGATGACCTCGGTCGTCGCCGCCGGCAACGGCTCGCTTTCCAACGGTTTCTATCGCGGATTAGCTCCCGATTCGGATGTTGTCCTGGTAAAACTCGCACGAACTGGCCGCATCACCGACGACGATATACGCGTCGGCCTCGAATGGGTCCTCGACAACCGAAAAAAGTATGGGATCCAGGTCGTTAACATATCGGCAGGCGGTGACGACGAGCAAAGCTATCTACATGACCCGCTATCGCAGGTCGTCGAAGAGTGTTCGGCCGAGGGAATAACGGTCGTCTGCGCGGTCGGAAATGCAGGGCATTTGCCCAACCATCCGGTGGTTCCTCCTGCAAGTGCTCCTTCCTGCATAGCTGTCGGTGGGCTCGATGACAATAATTCGATCAATCGTGCAAGACGCGGTATGTACCGTTCTTCTTACGGGCCGACGATCGACGGCCTGCAGAAACCCGAGGTCATCGCGCCGTCAATTTGGGTGCCTGCTCCTATCCTTCCCAACACTCCGACTGCCCAACAGGCTTCGCTGCTCAAGTTGTTGGATCAATCCGCGGATGAAGATCTTCATTCGATCATAAACAAACATCCCGGGGTCGATGCAGAACTTGATGCGGCACTCGACCGCCCGGTCCACAGTATTCGCCAGATCATAACGCTCAAGATCCGCCGCGAAAACGTAATAACAAAACATTACAAGTACGTTGACGGTACCTCGTTTTCTGCTCCGATCGTTTCGTCTCTGGTTGCTCAGATGCTTGAAGCAAATCCCGGACTCACACCTTCAATGGTCAAACGCATCCTCATAACAACTGCAGAGCGGCTGCCTCATTACGAAGTCGACCGCCAGGGCTGGGGCGTGGTCGATCCCCGCATGGCGGTCGAAATGGCGTTGTCCCTACTATAGCTAAGGCCTGTTCGATGGCGTCATTATCGTCCGAGGTGTTGGTGCCGCCGGGGGCGTCGGTGTGCGTTCAGGACGCGGCGTCAAACTTGGCGAAGGCTTCGGCGTAGCAGGCGCGATGTTAACACTGGGCGTTGGCGTCGGTGTCGCGTCCTCATCCGGCGTCGGAGTAGGCGTTACGCTTGGTTTTGGGGTGGGCGTAGGTGTCGGAGTCTTCGCATTCGCATTAGAATCCAGGTTCGAATAGGAATTGAAATTTCCATTCGTGTTGAAATCAAAAAGCGAATTCGAGACGTTTGCGTTCGCGTTAACATTAGCGTTGACATTTACATTAGTGTTTGATGAGCGGTCTCTCTGGAGGAACCAGAACCCCAGTGCACCAAAGGCGATCAATGTTATCGTTCCG
Source organism: uncultured Chloracidobacterium sp. (assembly GCA_964436265.1). Classification (GTDB taxonomy): domain Bacteria; phylum Acidobacteriota; class Blastocatellia; order Pyrinomonadales; family Pyrinomonadaceae; genus OLB17. Next base: position 4,512 of record CAYTDJ010000173.1, read on the forward strand.
AACATCGTCAAAATGACAACAAGAAATGTGTTCGTCTTTTTGGGCTGCTGATATTGTGCAGCGATGCGGGCACGTTCCTGACGCTGCTTTTCCTCAAAAGTAGGAACGACAATTCGTTGAGCTTGCGGCTTAGGTTCTTGCGGTACCGAAAAATCCTCGGCAAAATCCTCTTCCGGTTCAGGCGGCAGCGGCGGAACCGGCACATTTCGCCTAATTACCGTCTCTTCCCCGACTTCGTCTTCCTCGGACGGCAAACTCTCGCTCGGCATCTCAATGAAGGTCGGCTCCGCCTCATCGAGAAGCGGCGTCCCGTCCTTCATACAAAAACGTAAAATGTCTTCGTCATAGCGAGTCTCGCAGGTCGGGCAATATTTCATAAGGAGTCTGGATCCGTGAGAGCAGAGTAACTGATAACTTCAGAGGATTTTAGCATTGAAACTGCAAAATCGGCGACAACCGCCGCCTTATCGGACCGGTCAGTGCCAGCCGAAGGCGTTCCGATTTTGTTGCCGTCGTCGTTGAAGGTATTCTATCTCCCATGCAGGATCGCGAGAAATACAAGGTCGGATTGGTCCAAATGTCGATGGGAACGGACTTAGAGGCAAACCTGAAAAAGGCTGTTGAGTTCGTTCGTGAGGCGGCGGGAAAAGGTGCAAGGGTCATTTGCCTTCCCGAGATGTTTCGTTCCCAGTACTTCTGCCAAAAAGAAGATGCCGACCTTTTTGACCTTGCCGAACCGATCGAAGGTCCCTCAGTCGCCGCACTTGCAAAAGTTGCGGATGAAAATGGAGTCACCATAATTGCCCCGATCTTTGAAGAACGGTCCATTGGGCTTTATCACAATTCCCTTGTGATAATTAAGCCCGGCGAACCTGTTGCGGGTGTTTACCGGAAAATGCACATTCCGGACGATCCTGCATATTACGAAAAGTTCTATTTTGCGCCGGGCGATCTGGGCTTTAAGGCGTTTGATACCGCGGAAGGTCGTATCGGGACTCTCATTTGCTGGGACCAATGGTATCCCGAGGGAGCAAGGCTGACAGCCCTTCGCGGCGCAGAGATACTGTTTTACCCGACGGCGATCGGCTGGCATCCCTACGAAAAAGAAAAATACGGCGACCAGCAGCGTGATGCGTGGCGGACAATTCAGCGGTCTCATTCCATAGCAAACGGAGTTTACGTTGCCGGTGTGAACCGCGTCGGGTTAGAAGTTTTTGTTCCCGATACGCCGGGGATCCAGTTCTGGGGCAGCACCTTCTTGAGCGATCCATTCGGCGTCATCATTGCCGAGGCCGACACAGAAACGGAACAGGTCGTGATCGGCGAGGTCGACCCGGCAAGGATCGAAGAGGTCCGCCGCGGCTGGCCATTCCTCCGCGACCGGCGGATCGATGCATATGGCGAGATCGAGAAGAGATTCATTGACTGAAACTATTCCACGAGGAGTAATTATTATTTTTTAGATAATAGTTATTGACTGACTATCGGAAAATCACCGGAAGAATCACACAGATATCTAATGCCCGCCGAATGGGAGCCGCATGAGGCCGTTTGGCTTGGCTGGCCGAACAATGCATCCGATTGG
>CAYTDJ010000174.1:0-6094 GCA_964436265.1 uncultured Chloracidobacterium sp.
GATCATAGTGATCGCGCCTTTGCCTTACGTATTGCGGAAAGATCGTTTGGAAATTCGACAGCCTCCTTGCCTTCGATAAACGCCAATGCGTCGTGCAGGTCGTCAGCATCGCCGGTGATCAGCCGGGCGCTGCGTTCGCGGGTGAGGTATGCCCAAAACCACTCGACCATTACAACGATCCGGTTTCGAAAGCCGATCAGAAAGAAAACGTGAAGCCAGAGCCACATCGTCCATGCGATAAAGCCCTTGAACTTCATGCCGAAAAGATGAGCTATTGCTTTGCTGCGCCCGATGGTAGCCATCGAGCCCTTATCAACGTAACGAAAGTCTGTTCGGGCCTTTCCCTTGAGGTCGGCGAGAACGTTTTTCGCTGTCGCTCGTCCCATTTGCATTGCCGCGGGGCTAACGCCGGGAACGGGTTCGCCATTTTCCCGCTTTATAGAGGCCATGTCCCCAATGACAAAGATGTTCTTATGCCCTGGAAGGCTTAGATCAGGCTCAACAAATACGCGTCCCGCCTTGTCGGTCTCGACTCCAAGTTGGTTGCCGAGCGGCGACGCTGCAACTCCGGTCGCCCACAATACAACGTCGCAATCGATCCACTCATCACTGACCTTTACTTTCCCCGGAGCGATATCCGATACAAAACTATTGAGTCTAACCTCGACGCCGAGATCCTCCAGTTGCTTCTTCGCGCTGTCTGTGAGATCAGGCGTAAAGGTCCCCAGCACGCGGTCAGAGCCTTCAAATAAGATCACTCGAGCTTTGCGAGTATCGATAGCTTTGAAGTCCTTTGCCAAGGCTTGTCGCGCAATATCGGCAATTGCCCCAGCCAATTCCACGCCGGTCGGTCCGCCGCCGACCACAACAAAATTCAATTGCCGCTGCTTGCCCGTGAGATAGGCGTCGCGCTCAGCCAATTCAAATGCAAGTAATATTCGACGACGCATTTCTACGGCGTCTTCGAGCGTCTTCAGGCCCGGCGCCGATGTTTCCCAAACATCGTTGCCAAAATACGAGTGACGTGCACCGGCAGCAACGATCAGGTAGTCAAAGCCCAGTTCGGAACCATCTTCGAGGCGAACCCTATTATCATCGACATTAAAATCAACAACCTCGCCGAGGATAACCTCGACGTTTTTAGCGTTGTGGAGTATTCGCCTGAGTGGCTGGGCGATCTCGCCCGGCGAGAGCACGGCTGTGGCTACCTGATAGAGTAATGGCTGAAAGACATGGTGGTTCTTGCGGTCTATCAGCGTTACATCGACAGGTTTGTTAGCCAGCGCATTTGCCGCCCAAAGGCCGCCAAAACCGCCGCCGATGATAACTATCTTTGGCCTTTCACTCATATCAATGCCTCCGAATATTAACGCGGAAAACGGTGGTCGGAAATTTCAGTTTCCGATGAATTTGGCGTAAATGCCACGGGCCGCCGCTACGTCGTCAATTCCCTTGATGATCGCACGTCCGTCGGCAAATACCGTCACCTCGTTATTTCCAGAGGTGAATCTGACAAGATATTCATTGACCTTCACGTCGCCCATTGCCGATAGTCTTTTGGCAAGCGAATGCAGATCAAAACTCGCGGGCCTTGGTGGGGCGATCTGTACTGCGTCGCGGCCGCATAGAACCGCGGCGAACTCTTGCGAATCGGCATCGAGAAACTCGAACTGTCTCTTGCCGCAGGCTATACAGTCGGGGTTCGGTGCATTCATCTTTATCTTTCGCCAGTCGTTCGCCCAAATATCGATCTGCACCAACGAACCGTGTAGGTCATCGCGATTGCCCGTCAGCAGCTTCAGCGCTTCCGAAACCTGTATCGACGAAATGCTCGAGATTATCGGCATTATGACGCCGGCGGTGTCACATGTCGGAGAGCTTCCGGCATCCGGCATTTCTTCGAATATGCACCGTAAACATGGCGTTTCGCCGGGTATTATGGTCATCGAGGTACCGTAGCTCGAAACAGCCGCGCCATATATCCAGGTCTTACCGCTTTTGACGCACGCATCGTTAAGCAAATACCGCACCTGGAAGTTATCCGTGCCGTCCATCACAAGGTCACATTCGTAGATCAACGGCTCAATGTTTGAATGATTGACGTCGGCGACGATAGGTTCGACCTCGATCTCCGAGTTTATCTCAGCGATCCTCTGTTTTGCGGCTATGGCTTTCGGCAACCTCTCGGCGGCATCCGCTTCTTTGAAGAGCGTTTGCCTTTGGAGGTTTGTAAATTCAACAAAATCGCGGTCAACGATCCTGAGCCGCCCAATCCCGGCACGAGCAAGCATTTCCGCGTGGGACGCTCCCAGCGCTCCGCAGCCGACCAGGAGGACCCGAGAATTCAATAGCTTTTCCTGACCGGCCTTTCCGATCTCGTTGAAAAGTATCTGGCGACTATAACGTTCGTTCATCCTAGCTTCTTTTCTACCGCGGCGGTGATTACCTCGATCGGGGCGGTTTCACCCGTCCAGATCTTAAACTGCATTGCCCCTTGCGCGATCAGCATCTCACGCCCTCCGATCGCGGATACGTTGGCGGCCCTTGCCTCGCGGATCAATCGTGTGACAGACGGGTTATACACGAGATCGTAAACCAGCTTTACGCCGCGAAGGCCTTCTGCAGAGGCGATCGAGGCGTCTTCGTCTTCTCCATTAGTGCCGAGCGGTGTCGTGTTTACGACGATGTCGTAACCGCCGAGTTCAAGATCGGGCTCAAAACGTTTGGCGGAACATCCAAACTCACCGGCGACGCGTTCGGCTTTCTTCAGGTCTCTGCCGCAGACGGCTGGATCCGCCCCTTCTTTCATTAGAGCGTAAATGCAGGCCCTGGCCGCACCGCCCGCACCTACGACCGCAACATTTGCGTCTCTGAGGTCGCCATATATCTTTGTTAACGGTGCAATGAAACCCGGTGCATCGGTGTTATAGCCATAGAATCTTCCGTTTGCGATCTTGACCGTATTAACCGCCCCGATCATCCTGGCGGTCTCATCGATCTCGTCCAGAAACGGCATGATCGCCTGTTTGTGGGGATTAGTTACAGAAAAACCGGCAAAGTTCAATTCGACCTCACGTGTTTCCTTTCTCACCATTCGCGTTAGAAACTTCCCGAGATCCGCAACTTGAAGAGGGATAAATACTCGGTTCATTCCAGATGCCTTAAACGCAGCATTGTGCATCCACGGCGAGATCGAATAGCTCGTATCGCCCGCTACGATACCGTAAACTTCAGTCTGCGTATCGAGTTCCTTTACACGATACACATCGATCATATCCTCTGCGGTTATCTGACCCGGGGCCGTCTCTGATCCAGGATCTAGTGTGGCGTAGGTAAGAAAAGCTCCATGTGCCGGCCCAAGTATTCGGGTCCATTTTCCGGCTTCGCCCATCGCTATCGGAATCATCGAGTTACCTTCGACACGGGCCCTGTCAAGAAGGTTCCATACGGGAATGCCGTCGGTGATAGTCCTAGCCGTAACGGCGATCTTTGCGATCCCAAGTTGAGAGAGACCTTGAAAAATATCAGAGATGTTCGCGGGGCAGCCTTCAAAATCATGAAAAGAACGTATAGACGTCATTTCGTCTGACCATTGAAGCGCACTGCTGATATCAAATTCGTTGTCGATCCATATTTGGTCGAGCTCCATTCCGATATTGCCGACTGCCGAAGCCCAGAACATTATTCTTTGAAGCGGGTCGTCCGGTGCATGCCCGCCTTGCGATTCCGGTCGAAACGTCAAAAGCAAAGGCTTTGAGGTCTTTAGGTCTGATACCGCCCGCTCGATATCATTTCGATCTAGACAGTCGATCCGAGCCTCGATGACGTCAGCCAGAACTTCTGCCCGCTCGATCTGTTCCAATAGTTCGCTCGCGGTTTTTGCACAGACCGAAATACAGACCTTTCCTTTGTTCATTGGATAAAACCTAATTCTGCATGGTAGGCCGCGGGTTGTCCGTTGAAGGAAGGTTTACTACAAAGCTTAGCGTCGCGATCAAACATGCGATGGTCCCGATAGCTGTTGCGACCACAACGAGGGTGTGGCCGCTTTGTTTGACACCTATTGCCGCGAGGGCCCACGCAATAGAGAGCGGGAAAAGAAAATTCGAAAGTCGAATCCTGATAAGAACTCCGATCGCCGCAGCCAGCAAAACAAGTGTAACAGCGATTCCCGTCCATGCGTTTTCCGACAATGAAACATTCCAGTGGACCAGTAAGATCGCAAAGTTGACGAGCGTTGCCGCGGTCACCCATCCCATGTAGATCCCGAACGGGGCTTTTGCAAACCAATATTCGGCCATGCCATCCGTTTTTGTGAGGTTCAAATTGATGAGGAACAAACTCGCCCAGAGCAGAATGATCAATACGAGGCAGATAGCGATCTGATCATTGTGCCACATATAGATCCAGCCGCAGTTCAGGGCACTGCTCAAGACGTAATACGAACGGATACTGCGAAATCGAACCAAATTTGCAGGCAGCATCTGGTAAACGCTAAAAGCGATCAAACCTAGGTAAATAAGGCTCCAGATCGCGAAGGCATATCCCGCGGGGGTTATAGGCGTCGGATATTTGTCCGAGATAATTTCGGGTGTGACGCCGTTGACGCGTCCGACAGCGGCAAGCCAATTGAAAGCGATCGTTCCGACTGTTGCGGCCAGCACCAGAAACGAGCGAACTCTGTCGACCCGGTTAGCATTTTCGGTCATATTGCCTTAATTCTATCAATTCCTTTGGGGTTTTCTATTGAGTTATTTACTATTTCGTATGACAATAGCCCAAAACGTAAAGATTTGTGATCTTCACGTTTTTCACCCGAACGATATTGACCAACTATTTAGCGGTTGCGAGCGTCATATACCCGTCTTTGGCACCAGGTTTGCCTAAAGATAAAGCGACGCACTTTCCTTCTTCCCCTTATGCGTTAGATTTTGGAAGAGGAAATTAGAGCAATGAAGATTTTTAAGCAAATCCTATTCGCCTTGGTTGCAATTGCCGGCCTTTCGCTGGCTGTTTCGGCACAGAAAGGCGATCAGCAAAAGCCGCCCAAGGATCCGCCGCCGAAGATCGAGCCGAAGCCGAAAGATAATCCGCCCAAGGATCAGCCAAAGCCGAAAAAGCCGGGGATGAGCTTCTTCGTGGCGATTCCCAAAGAGTCGGAACTTGCCGAATAAGAAAAGGGGTTACTGTTAAATAAACAAAGGCAGCCGTTGAATCGTGCTGCCTTTTCTGTTTGAAATGGTGCCGTCTAGAAGATTTGAACTTCTGACCTATCGCGTGTGAAGCGAGTGCTCTACCGCTGAGCTAAGACGGCTTGAACTTAAATAGACGGATCGTCAGCTTTTGCTGGACGGTTTTCGTCGGTTCCGCGAGTGGTGCCAAGGGACGAATCAGTGTAGAAATGACGGTTTCCTGTAGCGGTGACGCCTTCGGCAACCTGTGGGTCAGCGTTTACCGAATAGAATGCCGGCCTGCTGCTCGTCGGTTCTTCAATTGTCAATGTAAAAATATATCCATTTACTACCGGGCGTTCACCGGAAAACTTATCATCCAAACCGGAATTTCGGATAAGGTCATCAAAATTACCAAACTTACCCCGGTTTTTTGCGGCGTATTGTGCCTGAAACGTCCGTATCCGATCAAGAGTCTGTAATGCCGCGGTCTCGTTGCCCGACCTGATCATCGCACCCCACGCGATGGCACCAACACCTATCAGCAAACCAATGATCGCGATCACGATCATGAGTTCGATCAAGTTAAAACCACGTTGGTCTCGTAAACGTAATCTAAAAATGCTCATAAAAAACGGGAATTCCTCCGCAGGTGTTCACGAGATTATACATCAGAAGTTTCAATATTTCGATGGAACGCGGGCGCCCTCGTCCGCTAATACTTACTTCCTAGGATAAGGATAGACGATGTCCACGCTCCATTTTAAGATGCGGACGAGGGGGCCCGCGTTCCGATTAACGGCAAATTTTAAGGTACGAACGGCATCAATTATCCTGTAAACTGTTCAATTGGAGCTTTTTCGATGGATATTGCTTCGCCCAAATCCCTGATGAGAGATTGGATAACGACTGAGAGTGATAAC
>CAYTDJ010000175.1:0-6065 GCA_964436265.1 uncultured Chloracidobacterium sp.
GTGCAGCAAGCGTAGGGCACGTTTTAGGATGTCGGCCGACGTGCCTTGTATCGGCATGTTTACACCATAGCGGCGAGCAGCAGCGACAGCCGCACGATCCGTTTCGTCGAAACGCAGCCGAAGCATACGACCTGACGCCGTCCGAGCAACGCGGTTGTCCACAACCGAGCGGCCTGATTCGCGAAGGTAGGCGTCCAGATGGCGATAGGTGCCGAAATATTTTCGCATCGTATTCTCGGCATCCGATTGCGAAAGCCCTGTCATCATTCCAAATCTTGAAGCCCCTACCCCATATACGATCCCGAAATTCAATCGCTTGGCAAATGAGCGCTGTTCGGCTGTTACATTCTGCAGGTCGACATTGAAGACCTGCGATGCTGTCATCGCATGAAAATCCTGTCCGCTTTCAAACGCCCTAATGAAATTCTCATCCGCGGAAAAATCCGCCAGAATTCTCAGCTCGATCTGGGAATAGTCGGCGATCACTAGCTTTTTGCCGTCGGGAGCTCGAAAGCACCGGCGATAGGCTTCTTCATGCGGTATCTGCTGAAGGTTCGGATTTGAACACGAGAATCTTCCCGTCGGAGCACCGATCTGTCGAAAGTCCGCGTGGATGCGTCCCGTCACAGGCTCGATGAATTCGAGGATGTTCTCGCCAAAACTCGTCAAAGATTTTTGGGCGGCGCGGTACTCCAAGAGTTTGCCAACAACGGGCCATTTTTCTGCAAGCGGCTGCAATTCCCACGCACGTGTCGATGCAGGAACCGGCACGCCGAGGTTCAGCAACGCATCGGTAACCTGTTGCTGCGAATCCAGGTTGATCTCCGCTCGCCCAAAAAGTGAAGCCTGAGCGACACCGGCCGACAATAGATCCTGAAGCTCATTTGCGGTTTTTGCCTGTGCGATACGCACTTTATCCAACTGTTCACGCCAGCGTGTCGCATCAAGATAGATCCCGTTCAGTTCCATCTCGGCGATCGGCATCAGGCAATCGAATTCAAGCTGCGCGACCTGTGTGAGCCCGTCGTTAGCTAAACGATCGGCAATCTGTTCGTGCAGCGGAAGCATTATCTGAGCATCAAGAGCGGCATACTGTAGCTGCGATTGCGAAAGTTCTGACGCATTCCAATCGCTGATCTGTTCAGATTTGTCTAGTTCAGTGTCTGTGAAGAATTTCGCAACGTCCGCCAATGAATGTCGGCGGTCTCCATCGCCTGCAGCTATCAGCACGCTAGCAAGATAGGTGTCAAAGACTCCATTAGACTCACAACCGAGATGATGCCGGATCCATTTAAGGTCAAACTTGGCATTGTGTGCCACTTTCATTACTGAAGGATCTTCAAGCAATTCCCGTAGCGGCTTCAGATCTGCGGCGGTCCGCGAGTCTCCAAAGGAATATAGGTCGAAAACGAAAGTCGTTCGTCCGGTCGAAAGCTGTACAAGGCGAAGCCGGCCCTTGTAAGGGTCCAGCTCAGTGGTCTCGGTATCAAAACCAAGACGCTTTTCTCGCCTTAGTTCCTCAACTGCGCGCGACACACCGGCGGCGTCGGTCACGTACTGGAAATAAACATTCAAACTTCTCTCGGGTGTCATTTCGGTCATTATATCACCGGCGGGCCGTACTCACTCGCGGGATCGAGGAAACAAGTCAGTGCGTCAGTTTTTGTATTTTCGCGCTTGGTCTGATAAGACCCGAAATATCCATCTGCCTGACAAATCGTGATTAATGCTCGCCGCAGATCGTTGTCGCAGAGGACATTTAAAAGTTTAGGGTTTGCCGTTGATCGGTTTTCCGCTATACTATGCCGGAGTTTGCCGGATGACGCGCTAATTCGAATGCGCGAGATCGGCAGTTGAGATAAGAGGATTCATCGGCCGGATATCGGTCCTGAAAACAGATTTTTGAAGGTCGAGCACGATCGTATTCGATATGTGCTCCCTCAGCAAAAGCCCGCAAGTGTGGGCATTTTGCGGGAAAAGATCCCTGCGTGATTCAAACCAACTATCGGTGTATCGGCAACGGCCGGAAGCTACCGAAAAGAACGATCGAAGTTTACGCAAAATCCGTCTCGGGCGGCTTGAATTAAAGTCTTCGCGCGACGTCTGTCCTCGTTCCATCTCAGTTCAGCCGACAATCCAACCTCCGGTATCCTCAAATCTAAGCATTTGAAGGACTTAAGTCTTAATTTGTATGTCAAAGGAAATGATCATAAGCGTCAATGGACGCGAAAAGAAGATCGCCATTCTCGATAACGGCAAGGTGACCGAATTTTATATTGAGCGGGGCGAAGAGAATAGCGGCATCGCCGGGAACATTTACAAGGGGCGCGTTCAGCGCGTTTTGCCGGGAATGCAGTCCGCATTTGTTTCCATAGGCCTGGAGCGGGACGCGTTCCTGTACGTTTCTGATTTCTTCGATGAGGAAGAAGAGATCGAACGTATCGTGATGGAAAAGGGAAAGAAGACCTCTCCCGAGGAAGCAAAACGCGAGGCAAACGATCGCATCGAGCGCGCTCGGATCGAACGGGAAAAAGCTATGGAATCGGCGCAGGAAATTGCCGAACCTATTGCCGAAAGCGGTGTCACGATCTCGATTGATGAGAAAGAGGTCCAGGAAACCGACCGTCGAGGTCGTTCCCGCCGAGGGCGCGAACGTAAACCGCGTTTCGAGGATGAAGTTTCCGCCGCACCCGAGCCCGTAGCAGAAGAGTTGAATTTTGCCGAACCACCGGTCATCGAGTTTGATGATTCCGGGTTCGAGCGGATCAGCGACGACGAAGATACCGGAGAGCTTTTTAAAGACGCGTTTCGACAGGAAGCGATCATCGACAAGGTCCGAGCCGTCGAATTTGACATGGAAGAATCGTCGATCGCCGAGGTTGGGTCGCTACTGAGTTCCGTGTCCGCGACCGACGGCGGATTTGAGCGTATCGCTGACGAAGATGAAGTTCCCGTAAAAGAGACAAAGAAGAAATCCTCACGTTCGCGATCCAAAAAGGCGGACGGAGAAGAGACGTCTGAAAAGAAGTCACGTCCGAAAAAGGCTGCTTCCGCCAAGCCCAAGAAATCTTCCTCCCGATCCAAGAAGGCTGCCGCAGCTGAAACTCCTGAAGGAGAACCGGAGGAACAGTTGCCAGATTCAGAAGCAAGCGTTCGAGAAAAGGACGAGACTTCGGCGATGTCAGTTCGCCGGGGTGGACGCGGACGGCGCCGTGGGGGTAAGGGGCGGAAAAAACAAGCGGGCGATCCGACAGATGAGACGACCGAACTCGAAGTTCAAGACGAATCTTCCGAAAATGGAAACGGTGATATTGAAATCTCTGATCCCGAAATTATTTTTGACGCGGATCCGGAGCCAGAACCAGAGGTCGCTGAAGTTGTTTTAGACGAAGTTGCCGAGACTCCCGAACCATCTAACCCAGGAAATCGGGAACCGCGGGAGCGCGACAATCGCGGGCGTGATAAAAGGCGCGATGGCCGCGGACGCGACCGAGACGGTCAACAGCGCGATGGCAAGAAGTTTGACCGGAACGATCGGAACAGCCGTGATGACCGCGGCGAACGCGGAGACAGAGGCGAACGTAGAGGACAACCGACAATCTCCGATCTGCTGCGAGAAGGCCAGGAGATCCTGGTACAGATCGCCAAAGAACCGATCGCGAAGAAGGGTGCGAGGATCACTTCGCACATTGCGCTACCTGGCCGATTTTTAGTTTACATGCCAACGATCGAACATGTCGGCGTATCCAGGAAGATCGAATCATCCAGCGAGCGTGGTCGTCTCCGTACACTTATCCAGCGGATAAGACAAGAAGAAGATGTGCCCTCAGGCGGATTTATAGTTCGAACCGCAGGGATCGGGATCTCTGAGGAAGACCTCCGACAGGACGCAAGGTACCTCGTCCGTACCTGGGTAGATATCAAGAAGTCATCGGAAAAGGCAAAATCTCCTGCGATGGTACATCAGGACCTTGATCTGGTTCAGCGTCTGCTGCGTGATCAGCTTTCTGATGATTTTGCCGCGATCCGCGTTGATAGCGAGGAGGAATACCTTCGCACTGTCGAGTTCATCAATCGAATACAGCCAAAGCTTGTAAACCGCGTGAAGTTTTATACGCGTGACGAGCCTATCCTTGAGGCATATAACGTTCAGGAGGAGATCGACAAAGCCCTCAAGCCGCGTGTATGGCTGAAATCCGGCGGTTATCTCGTCATAAATCAGACCGAAGCCTTGGTGGCGATAGACGTGAACACAGGAAAGTTCGTCGGTAAGGGGAACGCAAGGCTCGAGGACACGATCGTAAAGACCAATTTGGAGGCCGTAGACGAGATCGCACGGCAGATCAGGCTGCGAGATCTCGGCGGCATCATTGTCCTAGACCTGATCGACATGGAGGACCGCCGAAATCGACATAAGGTCTCACAAGCTTTACAGGAGGCGCTAGCAAGCGATAAATCGCCGACAAAAGTGCTGTCCTTCAACGATTTTGGGCTGATCATAATGACCCGCAAACGGGTCAAGCAGTCGCTTGAACGCACGATGTGTGCGCCGTGCGAATATTGCGAAGGTGCCGGATGGGTCAAATCGCCCTCCACAGTATGTTACGAAGTGCTTTCCGAGGCACGAAGGCTTTCCAAGCATCAGGAAGACGTTCGCCAAACCACCCTTCGAGTGCACCCTGACGTTGCAAAGGCGTTGCGCAGCACGGAAAGAAGCGTTTTGGAAGAGATCGAAGAGTATCTGGGTTTCGTCGATGTGACCGCAGACCCGCACATCCATCAGGCGCAATTCGATTTTGCGTTTGTTTGATCAATTGTTGTCTGTTGACAACTAAGTACGCGGCCGATGGTTTTCGTCAGGCCGCGTTCTTATTTCCTTTATCCGCTTTGCTCCTCGTCATCCCAATCCAAGCCTTTCGACCAGTTTATGGAATCGAGGATCGGAACGAAGTGGATCCCAGACCGGATCGGGGTGGATGAATGGAGCAATAAATGCTCTCTCGCTGATCGCCCTATCGAGGCTCTTTAATGCATCATCAACGCGTCCCATAGCAAGTTCTGCGTGAGCCTTGCCGATGAATTTGTTGGAATTTCGATCCGTTGTGGTATCCGCGACATCAATGATCGATTTCCAGAATGCTCTTTCGCCCCCACTACCGATCATTTCGAGCTGCTTGTCGAAAGTAAGACGAAAGACTCGGTTGATCTCACTTTCGCTTTGTCCATGATCCCCGAGCAGCGCCATTGAAAGCGAATATTCCTTAAGAGCGGCAACGAAGTCACCACGTTTCAGATGGATATTGTAAAGACAGTCATGAGCAAAGCCGAAGTTTCGATACAACTCAACCGCCCGGGCGCAGTTCGCTTCTGCTTCGTCATACTCACCAGCGTAATAATTAGCGAAGCCAAGATCGGTGTAAAAATTTGGTGAGGTTGGATCGATCTTGAGCGCTAGCTCAAGCTGCGTTCTTGCTTCGTCAAATCGACGCTGCGTAACCAACAGCGTAGCATACCATTGTCTCGCGGTTCCGTAGCCGGGGCTCAACTCGAGCGCCTTTTGGAAATCGGACTCAGCTTCGGCCCATTGCCATTTGTGCATCGTGTTCAGAAAACCGCGAGAAGCATATGCTTCGCCGAGTTCTGGATCGAGGCTTAATGCTTTGCCAATGGCTGACTCCGCGATTGAGTATTCGGTTCCAAACAAATTTGCATCCGCGATACCTACGTAAGCCAAAGCAAATGAATCATCAAGCCGTACTGCCTCGCGAAATAGCCGCTCAGCTTCCTTCACTCCTACAGAGTTGCGCTTATTCCATTCAAGCCGACCTTGTTGATAAAGCAGCATCGCGTCGGAGTTCACTGAATAGTTCTTCGCCAACAGTGTTTCTTCGTCGGGCGAAAGCTCCGTAATGAGGGCGCTTGCGAGATCGAAAGCGATCTCTTTCTGCATGAGAAAGGTACTTGTTTCGACTTTTTCAAATTGGCGTGACCAAACTACCGCATCATCCTGAGGACGCACAAGCCGAACATTGATTCGGACAATTTCACCGTCGCGATAGATAGTT